>NZ_JBIWAE010000008.1:77388-215755 GCF_044759865.1 Streptomyces sp. NPDC099050
GGCGGCGCCCCCCCCCCCGCGGCGCGACGGGCGCTCCGCCGACCAGCCCCCCGGCGCGCCCCCCCCCCCCCCGCCCCCCCCCCCGCGGGGCCCCCCCCCCCCCGCCCCGGGCCCCCCCGGGGGGCCCCGCGGCCGGTTTTTCTTTTCCCGGTTTTTTCGTCTCCGATCTTCCCGGTCTTTCGTCTCCGAGGAGTGCCGCCGTGCCCGAGGGGCATACGATCCACCGCCTCGCCCAGGACCACACCGAGCGCTTCGCCGCCCGGCCGGTCCGGGTGAGCAGTCCGCAGGGCCGGTTCGCCGAGAGCGCGGCCCTGCTCGACGGCCGCGAGCTGGAATCCGCCGAGGCGCACGGCAAGCACCTGTTCCTCGAACTCGGCGACGCCTGGATCCACATCCACCTCGGCCTCTTCGGCAAGCTCGGCTTCGGCCCCGCCCCGGCCCCGCCCGCCGCGGACACGGTCCGGCTCCGGCTGCTGAACGAGGACCATTACGCCGACCTGCGCGGCCCCACCGCGTGCGCGCTCATCGGCGAGGGCGAGAAGAAGGCGATACACGACCGGCTCGGCCCGGACCCGCTGCGCCCCACCGACGATCCCGACCGTGCCTGGGTCCGGATCTCCCGCTCCCGCACCACCGTGGCCGCCCTGCTCATGGACCAGAAGGTCGTCTCGGGCGTCGGCAACGTCTACCGCGCCGAGGTCCTCTTCCGGCACGGCATCGACCCCTACCGCGCGGGCAAGGACCTGACCCGCCGCGAGTGGGACGCGATCTGGGCCGACCTGGTCCTGCTCATGCGCGAGGGCGTGCGCAACAACCGCATCGACACCGTGCGCGACGAGCACCTGCCCGAGGCCATGGGCCGCCCGCCGAGGGTGGACGACCACGGCGGCGAGGTGTACGTCTACCGGAGGGCGAACCTGCCCTGCCACATCTGCGGGGGCGAGATCCGCACCGCCGGTCTCGCCGCCCGCAACCTCTTCTGGTGCCCGGGGTGCCAGTCCCGCTAGGCGGACCGGTTGCAGGCCCTAGATGTATTGGCCCCTAGAACCCGTGCGGCAGCCAGGGGGCCACGTCTCCCGCGAAGGCGCGGGAGGTACGGGCCAGGGCGCGCGGCCGCGCCTCGCGCACCAGGCCCGCCGCGGCGAGCGAGTGCAGGGTGACCCCGCCCAGGTAGGCCGCGCCCAGCTCCCGTACCGACAGCTCCAGGTCGGCCGGGTCCTCCGTCCGGGTGCACGTAGCTGCCCCGTCCGCGCCGGCGGTCAGCCGCCAGCGCCCCGCGTTCCACGGGCAGAAGGCGTCCCCGACCTCCAGGACCACGTCCAGCGGAGCCCCGTAGGCCCGCGCGGTGAGCGCCGCCGGCAGGTCCACGAGCCGTACGTGCAGGGAGTCGCGCAGCCGCGCCCGCGTCCGCCGCACATCGGTGACCAGGTGCAGTACGGCATCGTCCGCCGGCCGCTTGAGGGCCCGTACGGTCCAGGTCAGGTCGATGGAGAACACGTAACGCCACAGCGCCGCGTACGCCGCCGGGTCGAGTGCGTCGAGGTCCGCCACGTCCACCCGGCCGTCCGAACCGGTCAGGTCCCACTCGGGCTTGACCCGGTAGCGGGCGTACCCGACCACCTCGCCGTCCGCCCGCTCCGCGACCACGCACCTCAGGGGAGAGGCGCCGTTCCTGGTCGACTCCGGGTCGAGCAGCGCCTGAAGCTCCCAGCCCGGCTGCCGGGCCGGCATCCCGGGACGGCCCGCGAGCAGGGCCGCGTACACCCGCTCGCAGTCGGCCAGGGCCTTGCGCGGATCGACCAGCCGCAGCCGCACCTCGTCGGTGCCCGGCGGCACGGAGAGCCGTACGCGGGTCTTGTCGATCTCCACGGACATCGAGTACGCGGCGGTGCCGTAGCCGAAGCGCCCGTAGATGACCGGTTCCGAGGCCGTCAGCACGGCGATCGGTTCACCACCCGCCCGGACGTCGTCCAGCTGGCGGCGCATCAGGGAGCTGAGCACGCCCTGCCTGCGGTGGGTGGGGGAGACGCCCACCATCGTGACCCCGGCCGCCGGGACGAGCGCCCCGCCCGGGACCGACAGCCGGAAGGAGAAGGCCCCCGCCGTGGCCACGCAGGTCCCGCCGTCCCAGACGCCGAGGGAGCGCTCCGTCTCCGTCAGCGACCGGTAGAGCTCCCGTTCCTCGGGGGTTTCGGGCATTCCGCCGAACGCCAGTTCCAGCTGGTCGTACCAGACGTCCCACTCGTCCGACTGCAATACGCGCGTCTCAAGAGCCATACGGCCATCCCTATCAGGGCAATCCGTCCCGGTCGATCTCTTTTCGGTTGCCGATGGGCCCATCTCCGGGGGTACCCCTGCGCGCGCACAGCCAGGATGGATAGGGTCCCGAAGCAATGGCCGGAGCACACGTGGAGTCCCTCCTGGCCCGGTCCCGCATGATGTGGCACCGGGCGCGCACGGCGCTGCGCAAATCCGCCGTCGACTACTTCCGCGGCGACGCCTCCGACTGGCTGGCCTTCGGCGGCCTGCTCCTGACCATCCCGGCCATCGCCTGCGGCACGCTGATGCTGCCCGTCTGGTTCTCGCCGGCCGCGCTCGTCCTGCCGATCGTGGCGGGAGGGCTCCTCCTCCGCCCCGCCAGCTTGCTCGCCCTCTACGCGGCCTCCGCGGCCGCACTGATCGTCGAGGCCCTCGTCCTCGGCCCCTACACCCAGGGCCCGGCACGGGTCACCCCCGGCACCGTCCTCGTCGTCGCGGCCTGCGGCTTCTTCGGCCTGGTCATCGCCCAGTTCCGCAGCCGCGTGGGCGTGCCCTGGCGGCGCGGCGGCACCATGCTCTTCGACCTGCGCGAACGCATCCGGGTCCAGAGCAAACTGCCCACCCTGCCGCGCGGCTGGCACCGGGAGATGGCCCTGCGCCCGGCGGGCGGCCAGTCCTTCTCCGGCGACTTCGTCGTCGCCGCCCGCACCAACGGCGGCCGCACCCTGGAGATCGTCCTCACCGACGTCTCGGGCAAGGGCATGGAAGCGGGCTCCCGCGCGCTCCTCCTCTCGGGCGCCTTCGGAGGCCTCCTGGGAGCCCTGCCCCCGCACGGCTTCCTGCCGGCCGCCAACGGCTACCTGCTCCGCCAGGACTGGGACGAGGGCTTCGCCACCTCCATCCACCTCGTCCTGGACCTGGAGACCGGCGACTACGAACTCCTCTCCGCCGGCCACCTGCCCGCCCTCCAGCTCTCCGCCGGCACCGGCCGCTGGCAGGAGAAGACCGGCGAGGGCCCGCTCCTCGGCGTCTACGACGGCGCCGAGTTCACCCCCGCCCGCGGCAACCTCCGCCCCGGAGACGTCCTGATGCTCTTCACCGACGGCCTCGTCGAAACGGCCGACCGCGACCTCAGCGAGGGCATCGACCGCCTCACCGGCGAGGCCGACCGCTACGTCGGCGCGGGCTGGGAGGGCGCGACCTGGCACCTGATCGAAAAGGTGGCCAAGGACGTCAACGACGACAGAGCCCTCCTCCTGATCCGCCGCGCGCCCCACTGAACGCCCCGGCACGTGCTCTCGCCGCACCGGGCGGAAGGCCGGGCAGGTGCCCAGTACGCGGTCTTCCGCCCGGCCCGCCGAGAGCACGCACCGGACGCCGCGCGACCGCCCTTCGGGCGACGGCGGGAGTGTGACGACAGGCCCCAGCGGGCCGCCCCGGCTTCGCGCGGCCGCCCCGGCTTCGCGCGGCCGCCCCGGCTTCGCGCGGCCGTGGGCCTGGGCTCGGCGACAGCCCTGGCCGCCCCGGTTTCGCGCGGCTGCGCCGGCTTCGCGCGGCCTCCCCGGTTTCGCGCGGCTGCGCCGGCTTCGCGCCGCCACCCCGGCTTCGCGCCGCTGCGCCGGACTCCGTCCGGCGGTGGGCCTGGGTTCGGCGACAGCCCTGGCCACCCCGACACCCCCGACGAAGGCGACGACGGGCACGGCCCCGTACGTCCCGCCCCTGGTCCACGGCTCCTTCGCGGCAGCCGCCGTCACCCTCACCCCGGCGGCCGCGGCCCTCCCGGCCCGGCGCGCCCTGCGCCTCGGCCGAACCTGAGGGGCCGTACGCCGACCAGCACGCGCCGAAACCGCCCCCGGGCCACTCACCTCCGATTGGCCGGTCCACCGTGGCCCGGCGGCCCTCTACCGTGCCCCCATGGACTGCACCCTCGCCGCCGACCTGGCCCGCCTCCCCGAGATTCTCGACGCCACCCGCGACGCCGCGGCCGCGACCCTCGCAGCACTGGACGCGCGTCCCGTCGTACCCGGACCGCCGGCGCACCCGGCGCACCCGGCGGAGCCGACCCCGCGGCTCCCCGAGCACGGCTCCGGCACCGAAGCCGCCCTCGCGGCCTTCGCGGAGCGCTGGGCCCCACGGCTGTCGGCCTCCGCCGGCCCCCGCTACCTCGGCTTCGTCACCGGCGGCGCCACCCCCGCCGCCCTCGCGGGCGACTGGCTCACCGCGGCCCACGACCAGAACTCCAACTCCGCCCTGGACGGCGGAGGCCAGGACCTCGAACGCGAAACCATCACCTGGCTCCGCGACCTCTTCCACCTCTCCGCCGCCCACACCGGCACCTTCGTCAGCGGCGCCACCATGTCCAACACCACCGGCCTGGCCATCGCCCGCGAGTGGCTCGGTGAACGCCTCGGCGTCTCCCCGGCCGAGGACGGCGCGGCCGCGCTCGGCCGGGTCCGCGTCCTCTCCGGCGCCCCGCACTCCTCCATCGCCAAGGCCCTCTCCGTCCTCGGCCTGGGCCGTAGCTCCCTCGTCCCCGTCCCCACCCTCCCCGGCCGCGAGGCCGTCGACCCGGCCGCCCTGGACCGCGCCCTCGCCGACACGCCCGGCCGGCCCGCCGTGGTCGTCGCCAACGCCGGCACCGTCAACACCGTGGACTTCGACGACCTGCGGGCCATCGCCGCCCTCCGCGAACGCCACGACTTCTGGCTGCACACGGACGCCGCCTTCGGCGCGTTCGCCGCGCTCTCTCCGGCCCACGCCCACCTCACCGCCGGCCTCGACGCCTCCGACTCGATCTGCGTCGACCTGCACAAGTGGCTCAACGTCCCCTACGACAGCGCCGTCCAGTTCACCCGCCGCCGCGACCTCCAGGCCCGCGTCTTCCAGAACGCCGCCACCTACCTCGGCCCCCTCTCCGAAGAACCCGACCTGGTCCACCTGACCCCGGAGAACTCCCACCGGCTGCGCGCCCTCGCCGCCTGGTTCACCCTGCGCGCCTACGGCCGCGAGGGCCACCGCGAGATCGTCGAACGGGACATCGCCTGCGCCCGCTCACTCGGCGAATCCCTCACCCAGGAACCGTACTTCACGGTCCTGGCCCCGGTCCGCCTGAACGTCGTCTGCTTCACCCTCACCCGTTCCCCCACCCCGGCCCGCCTCACGGCGCTGCGCGAAGCGGCCGGACCCGAGGTCTTCGTCACCCCCACGACGTACGCGGGAACCCCCGCCCTGCGCGCCGCGTTCTCCAACTGGCGCACCACACAGGCAGACGTACGCCGGATCGCGCAGGCACTCCACACGGCGGCGAAGGAGCTCGGATGACACACGGCCCACTCACCCTCGTCGAGGTCGAGGCCCTCGCCCGCGCCGCGCACGAGGGCCAGACCGACAAGGCCGGCCGCCCCTACGCGGAACACCTCGCCGCCGTCGCCGAGGGCGTACGCGCCCGCGGCGGCACCGCCGACCAGCAGGCGGCGGCCTGGCTCCACGACGCGATCGAGGATGAAGCCCTCACCCCGGCCTGGCTGGAATCGGCCGAACTCCCGCAGTCCGTCAAGGACATGGTTCTGGCCGTCACCAAACGCCCCGGCGAACCGGTCGAGGCGTACACGGCCCGCATCCTCGCCACCCCCGGCGCGCTCCTGGTCAAGGAAGCCGACCTGGCCCACAACGCGGACCCCGCCCGCCTCGCGGTCCTCGACGCCCCCACCCGCGACAGACTGTCCGTGAAGTACGCCTATGTCCGCTCACTCCTGGGCCTCCCCACCCCCTGACGCAAAAGCGTCACCGTCTCTTCGTCACGAGACGGATAGCCAGGGCACGTTGGTGGGAAGATGGACCATGTGGGGGTGCGCGCGTCCGCATCCCGGGCCGACCAGGGGACGACCGAAGGTGTGATCAGAAGTGGCCATTTCGCTATCAGTGGTAGTCCTGTTGGCGATCATCCTCGTGGTGCTCGTCCGCGGAGGCAACCTCAAGGCCGGCCCCGCGATCGTCGCGGTCCTCTTCGGCTTCTTCCTCGCGTCCAGCTCCATCGCCCCGGACGTCAACAACTTCCTGAACTCCGTCGCCTCCACGATCGGAAAGATCGACCCCTGAGCCGCCGCTCACCAGGGCGCCCGAAACGGCTGACAGCAACCGAACCCTCGCAGCCGAAGAGGCGACGCTGCCCTACAGATACCCCTCGGACCGCTGTGTCGGTGGGGGTGGCGGTGGTGGCGGTGTCGCCCGTGCCGGGCTGCTGTCGGCCCGCCACCTCACGGACTCACGCCCGTAGCGAGCCGCCCCCATGAGGACGGCGACGGCCAGCAAGACGCGCATGACCGGATCTTCCTCCGTGATCGAGAAGATCAGCAGCCAGGCCAAGAGCACCAGGTGCCAACGCGGGTGGTTCTTCCAGTCACTCTTGCCTGCCATCCGGCCTCCCAACGGGACTCTAAGACGCGAGCGGCCCGCAGGTCTCAGCTTCACCACTCTCCGCCAGGCCCAGCCCCCGGGAACGACGAAGGGCCAGGTCGAGGAAACATCCTCTGACCTGGCCCTTTGCGTCTCTGAGCGGGTGACGGGAATCGAACCCGCGTAGCTAGTTTGGAAGACTAGTGCTCTACCATTGAGCTACACCCGCAGCATGCGCGTCGCAGGTCCGGGGACCGCGGCACGAAGAGCATCCTAGCGGGTTCCTGCGGGGGATCGCACACCGCATTTCGCGTTCGCGGGCAGTCGTGTCCGCTCTGTCGTGGCGCAATCGCCGAAACTCCGCACGGCGGAGGGTCTTCGGGCATGTACCCTACGTGTCGCACCGACGGGGTGTGGCGCAGCTTGGTAGCGCGTCCGCTTTGGGAGCGGAAGGTCGTCGGTTCGAATCCGGCCACCCCGACCAGCAGGAGGATCGCGCGATCCCCCTCTACGAGACCGCGTCGATGATCGCGTTGTGGGCTGATTGCCGCTTGCGGCTACTATGCAAGCTGCGTGCCCGTGTGTCTGATGTACCGGGCCCGATCCGCTGAGAACCGCTAGACCGCGGCGATGAGCGGAGACCCCCAGCAGTCAGCCACAAGGAGACCGAACCGTGAAGAGCGCCGTGGAGACCCTGAACCCGACTCGGGTTCGGCTCACTGTTGAGGTGCCCTTCGAGGAGCTCAAGGACAGCCTCGACGCGGCCTACAAGAAGATCAACCAGCAGGTCACGGTGAAGGGCTTCCGCAAGGGCAAGATCCCGGCCCGCGTCATCGACCAGCGCTTCGGCCGCGGTGCGGTGCTGGAGGAGGCCGTCAACGACGCCCTCCCGAAGTTCTACACCGAGGCCGTCAACGAGGCCGACCTGAACCCGCTGGGCCAGCCCGACGTCGACGTCACGGAGCTGAAGGACGGCGAACTGCTGGCCTTCACCGCCGAGGTCGACATCCGTCCCGCGATCGAGATCCCGGACTACTCCGGCATCGAGGTCACCGTGGACGCCGTCGAGGTCTCGGACGAGGACGCCGAGAAGTCGGTCGAGCAGCTGCGCGGCCGCTTCGCGTCCACCAAGGACGTCGAGCGCGCGGCCGAGGACGGCGACGTCGTCACCATCGACCTCGAGGCCAAGGTCGACGGCGAGGTGCTGGAGGACGGTGTCGCCCAGGACGTCTCCTACACCATCGGCTCCGGTGAGCTTCTCGAAGGCATCGACGAGGCCGTCAAGGGCCTGGAGGCCGGTGGCGAGACCACCTTCACCTCCCAGCTGAAGGGCGGCTCCGCCGAGGGCAAGGACGCCGAGGTCACCGTCAAGGTCACCAAGGTCTCCGCCCGTGAGCTGCCGGAGCTGGACGACGAGTTCGCCGGCATGGCGAGCGAGTTCGACACCCTGGACGAGCTCAAGGCCGACAGCCGCAAGCGCCTCGAGAACATGAAGCAGTACGACCAGGCCACGCAGGCCCAGGAGCGCGTCCTGGAGAAGCTGCTGGAGCTCGTCGAGGTCCCGATCCCCGAGAAGCTCCTCGCGGACGAGGTCCAGACCCGCAAGCACAACCTCGAGCACCACCAGCTCGGACAGATGGGCCTCACCATCGAGAAGTACCTGGAGATCCAGGGCAAGACGGTCGAGGAGTTCGACGCCGAGACCGCCGAGCAGGCGATCAAGGGCATCAAGACCCAGTTCGTCCTCGACGAGCTGGTCAACAAGGAGAAGCTGAACGTGAACCAGGAGGAGCTCACCGAGCACCTCATGCGTCGCGCCGCCTCCTCCGGCATGTCCCCCGACCAGTTCGCCCAGGCCGTCGTCGAGGGTGGCCAGGTTCCGATGCTCGTCGGCGAGGTCGCCCGCGGCAAGGCCCTCGCGGCCGTCGTCGAGGCCGCCAAGGTCACCGACACCAACGGTGAGGTCGTCGACCTCTCCGACGACGAGGACGAGCTGGAGACGGCCGCCGAGACCGTCGAGAACGTCGTCGAGGCCGACGGTGAGATCGCGGCCGACGAGGCCAAGTAACACCCGGGCTCACCCCCGCTGAGCAGTACCAGAGCACGGCCCGGAGGGCCCGTACGCCATCGCGTCCGGGCCCTTCGGCCTTCCCCACGGGATGGACTCCGGGCGGCCTCCCCCGCGCCTTCCCCATGCCTTACCCACGCCTTCCCGAAGGCCCTCCGTGACGGGGTCCTGACCTTGCGCTCCGAGCGAACAGTTCGGGAAGCGGGATGGCGTTGTCGTAGCTGCGCGTTAGGGTCCATGAATACGAGGGCACGGGAGTACCCGACGCCGGTGGACATCGTCCGCACGGCAGGTCCGCGCCCCAGAACGAGACGCTGAGACGGCACATGGCCGTCGGAGACGAGCAGGTGGATACGTGACGAATCTGAAGCCTTACGCCGCGGGTGAGCCGTCCATCGGTGGCGGCCTCGGCGACCATGTCTACAACCGGCTGCTCGGCGAGCGCATCATCTTCCTCGGCCAGCAGGTCGACGACGACATCGCCAACAAGATCACCGCGCAGCTCCTGCTCCTGGCCGCCGAGCCGGACAAGGACATCTACCTGTACATCAACAGCCCCGGTGGCTCGGTGACGGCGGGCATGGCGGTCTACGACACCATGCAGTACATCCCGAACGACGTGGTCACCATCGGTATGGGCATGGCGGCCTCCATGGGCCAGTTCCTGCTCACCGGCGGTACCCCGGGCAAGCGCTTCGCCCTCCCGAACACCGACATCCTGATGCACCAGGGCTCCGCCGGCATCGGTGGCACCGCCTCGGACATCAAGATCCAGGCCCAGTACCTGCTGCGCACGAAGCAGCGCATGGCTGAGATCACCGCGCACCACTCCGGCCAGACCGTGGAGACGATCATCCGCGACGGCGACCGCGACCGCTGGTACACGGCGGAAGAGGCCAAGGCCTACGGCCTGATCGACGAGATCATCTCCGCCGCGTCGCTGGTCCCGGGCGGCGGCGGCACCGGGGCCTGATCCCGGCCCCGGCGCACGGGATCCCGTACGGGGATCCCCGCGCCAGCCCGCACCAGGCAAGCCTCAGCCCGCAGAACGCCACCAGGACGGTGAACACCCAGATGCACATGAACAACCTCTCTCCCGCGAGCGGCCTCTACACCGGCGCGCCGGTGGACAACCGCTACGTCATCCCGCGCTTCGTGGAGCGCACCTCGCAGGGCGTCCGCGAGTACGACCCGTACGCGAAGCTCTTCGAGGAGCGCATCATCTTCCTCGGCGTGCAGATCGACGACGCCTCCGCCAACGACGTCATGGCGCAGCTCCTGTGCCTGGAGTCGATGGACCCGGACCGCGACATCTACCTGTACATCAACAGCCCCGGCGGCTCCTTCACCGCGCTGACGGCGATCTACGACACGATGCAGTTCGTGAAGCCGGACATCTCGACGGTCTGCATGGGCCAGGCGGCCTCCGCCGCCGCGGTCCTGCTCGCCGCCGGTGCGCCCGGCAAGCGCATGGCGCTGCCGAACGCCCGCGTGCTGATCCACCAGCCCTCGGGCGGCACCGGCCGTGAGCAGCTCTCCGACCTGGAGATCGCGGCCAACGAGATCCTGCGCATGCGCGACCAGCTGGAGAACATGCTGGCCACGCACTCCTCGACCCCGATCGAGAAGATCCGCGACGACATCGAGCGCGACAAGATCCTCACGGCCCAGGACGCGCTGGCGTACGGCCTGATCGACCAGGTCGTCGCGACCCGTAAGACTTCGAACTGATCCTTGCCGCCAGTTGACGCGGACACATCGCCGGATTCGGCGATGTGAACCACGTCAAGGGGGCCCCGTACGGGGCCCCCGGCAAGGTACCGTCGGATATGAGGCACCAGGAGCGCTGAACCAGGCGTCTCCCAGGCGAAGGGGAAGCACCTCGTGGCACGCATCGGTGACGGCGGCGACCTGCTCAAGTGCTCGTTCTGCGGAAAGAGCCAGAAGCAGGTGAAGAAGCTCATCGCGGGACCCGGTGTGTACATCTGCGACGAGTGCATCGACCTCTGCAACGAGATCATCGAAGAGGAGCTCGCCGAGACCTCCGAGGTCAGGTGGGAGGAACTCCCCAAGCCTCGTGAGATCTATGAGTTCCTGGAGAGCTACGTCGTCGGCCAGGAGCCGGCGAAGAAGGCGCTCTCCGTCGCGGTGTACAACCACTACAAGCGCGTCCAGGCCGGCGAGAACGGCGGCGGGACGGGCCGTGACGACGCGATCGAACTCGCGAAGTCCAACATCCTCCTGCTCGGCCCCACGGGCTCGGGCAAGACGCTGCTGGCCCAGACGCTCGCCCGGATGCTCAACGTTCCGTTCGCCATCGCGGACGCGACGGCGCTCACGGAGGCCGGGTACGTCGGCGAGGACGTCGAGAACATCCTGCTCAAGCTGATCCAGGCGGCCGACTACGACGTCAAGAAGGCCGAAACCGGGATCATCTACATCGACGAGATCGACAAGGTCGCCCGCAAGAGCGAGAACCCGTCGATCACGCGCGACGTGAGCGGCGAGGGCGTGCAGCAGGCCCTCCTGAAGATCCTGGAAGGCACGACCGCTTCGGTACCGCCGCAGGGCGGCCGCAAGCACCCGCACCAGGAGTTCATCCAGATCGACACGACGAACGTGCTGTTCATCGTGGGCGGCGCCTTCTCCGGCCTGGAGCGGATCATCGAGTCCCGCGCCGGCGCCAAGGGCATCGGCTTCGGGGCGACCATCCGCTCGAAGCGCGAGATCGAGGCGAGCAACCAGTTCCAGGAGGTCATGCCGGAGGACCTGGTGAAGTTCGGGATGATCCCCGAGTTCATCGGCCGTCTCCCCGTCATCACCTCGGTCCACAACCTGGACCGCGAGGCCCTGCTCCAGATCCTCATCGAGCCGCGCAACGCCCTGGTGAAGCAGTACCAGCGGCTGTTCGAACTCGACGGCGTCGAGCTGGACTTCGAGCGCGAGGCCCTCGAGGCCATCGCCGACCAGGCGATCCTCCGCCAGACCGGCGCGCGCGGCCTGCGCGCCATCATGGAAGAGGTCCTGATGTCGGTGATGTACGAGGTGCCGTCCCGCAAGGACGTGGCCCGCGTGGTCATCACCTCGGACGTGGTCCGCTCCAACGTCAACCCGACGCTGGTCCCGCGGATCGTCCCGAAGGACCAGGGCCCGCACGAGAAGTCGGCGTAGCCGGCAGGCAGCAGACATGAGGAAGGGGCGCCACCCGTAGCGGGTGGCGCCCCTTCCTCATGCCCGAGGCCGGCCGCAGGGGGTGCACGGTCGGTCAAAGGTGCGATCCCCGCGGACCCCGGGAAGGGCTGAGTGATCCACTACTGTCCGACACCCATGCACGTGAGTGGGGAGTGATCCATGGTCAAGTTGCGGCGGACGGTCGGGATTCTGGCGGCGGCGGTGATGGCGGGCGTACTGCCCGTCCTGGTGGCGGCGCCCGCGCACGCCACGTCCGGTGACTGCACCAACTACATGCACAACATGCGCTACCGCGTGGGGTCCCAGGTGATTTCCGCGTGCGACCGGGGTGCGGCGAGGGGCCTCTCTTCCGCCACGGCCCGGCCCGAGTGCCAGGGCATGCTGGTGCTGGCAGGGGTGAAGAACCCGGGGCACATCCAGGAAGCGTGCTACCAGGCCTCGCGTCCGGCGTGAGCCCGGTGGTGCACAGGGGAAGGCGCTGTCGCGGCGCGGTGACAGCGCCCTCCGGGCCGCCTGATGCGGCGGCCTCACCTCACATCTTGGTGCGCGCCGTGTTGTAGAGCTTCGCGTGCAGCTCGGCGGTCTGGGCCAGGGTGTAGCCCTTGCCGCCGGTCATGACCTTGCTGACGTCGATGGCCATCGTCAGGCCCATGGTGCTGTAGTCGGTCCAGACGCAGACCGGGACCGTGATTTCCTTGGGCTCCAGCGGGTTCGTGGAGGGCTTCTTGGAGACCATTTTCATCTCCTGGCACTTCATCAGCGCGCCGCTGAACCCGGCCGGCTTGAAGGTCTCCGGGGAGCCGAGGAACTGGACGTCGGAGTCCTTGTTCTTCTCGTCCATGCTGGAGGCCTTGAACATCGCGAACGAGGCGTCGAGGGTCTTCGCGGGGTCCGCGATCTCGCCGTAGAACCCGGAGAAGCTGAGGGACTTGGTCTCCAGCGGCTTGGCCGGGTCGGAGATCGCGTAGTCCTGGCCGACCTTGGTCGGGTTCTTGATCCCGATCCCTTCGGTCCGCTTCTTCTGCTCGTCGTCCATCTTGCTCGAGCCGGCCGCGTCGCCCTTCTTGAAGTCGTTCACCGTCGCAGGCGGGACGATCTTGTAGCCCTTGGTGGAGGCGGAGACGTCACCGCTTCCGGCGCCCGAGCCCAGGAAGTAGAACGCGCCGCCGCCGATCACGGCCACCGCCAGGACCACGGCGATGATCACGCCGGCCTTGGACTTCTTCGGGGGCTGCTGCGGGGGCACCCCGCCGTACGGAGGCTGCTGCGGGTAGCCGCCGTACGGGGGCTGCTGGGGGAAGCCGGGCTGCTGCTGCGGGTAGCCCTGCTGGGGGACTCCCTGGGGGGCTTGCTGCGGGTAGCCGTAGCCGGGCTGCTGGCCGTAGGGGCCGGGCTGCTGGCCGCCGTACGGGTTCGGCTGCTGCGGCTGCTGCGGCTGCTGTCCGTAGGGCCCCGGCTGCTGCGGCTGCTGGCCTCCGTACGGTCCCGGCTGGTTGTAGCTCATCCCGCGTCCCCCCATGAGGTCGTTTATGCGTCCCACACATCCTGGCGGAAGCCGGGGCGGCAAAAGGCCCCGGGCCCCCGGAAACCCGGTTTCATGACCGGACCGTTACGGCCCTAAACTGTGGCTCGTGACCGAGAACACGCAGACACCCAGCAGCCCCTACTCCGAACTGCCGACCTCCTACGCGCCGGCCGATGTAGAGGGGAAGCTCTACGAGCGCTGGGTAGAGCGTGGGTACTTCGAGGCGGACGAGAAGAGCGACAAGCCTCCCTTCGCCATCGTCATCCCGCCGCCGAACGTCACCGGAAGCCTCCACCTGGGGCACGCCTTCGAGCACACGCTGATCGACGCCATCACCCGCCGCAAGCGCATGCAGGGCTACGAGACGCTCTGGCAGCCCGGCATGGACCACGCGGGCATCGCCACCCAGAACGTCGTCGAGCGCGAGCTCGCCAAGGAGGGCAAGTCCCGCCACGACCTGGGCCGCGAGGCCTTCGTCGAGCGCGTCTGGCAGTGGAAGGGCGAGTCCGGCGGGCAGATCTCCGGCCAGATGCGCCGCCTCGGCGACGGCGTCGACTGGTCGCGCGAGCGCTTCACCATGGACGAGGGCCTGTCCGAGGCCGTCCAGACCATCTTCAAGAAGCTCTACGACGACGAGCTGATCTACCGCGCCGAGCGCATCATCAACTGGTGCCCCCGCTGCCTCACCGCGATCTCCGACATCGAGGTCGAGTACCAGGACGACGAGGGCGAGCTCGTCTCCATCCGGTACGGGGAGGGCGACGCCTCCATCGTCGTCGCGACGACCCGCGCCGAGACGATGCTGGGTGACACGGCCGTCGCCGTCCACCCCGAGGACGAGCGCTACAAGCACCTAGTCGGCACCGAGATCGAGCTGCCGCTCACCGGCCGCCGCATCCCGGTCGTCGCCGACGAGCACGTCGACCCGGAGTTCGGCACCGGCGCCGTCAAGGTGACCCCGGCGCACGACCCCAACGACTTCGAGATCGGTCAGCGCCACGGCCTGCCCAACCTCGCCGTCATGGACGAGCACGCCGTCATCACCGTCCACGGCCCCTTCCAGGGTCTGGACCGGCTGGAGGCCCGTTCCGCCATCGTCGCCGCGCTGCGCGCCGAGGGCCGGATCGTCGCCGAGAAGCGTCCGTACACGCACTCCGTCGGCCACTGCTCGCGCTGCAAGACCACCATCGAGCCGCGCCTCTCGCTCCAGTGGTGGGTCAAGGTCGGCCCGCTCGCCAAGGCCGCCGGCGACGCGGTCCGCGACGGCCAGGTCAAGATCCACCCGCAGGAGATGGAGAAGCGCTACTTCGACTGGGTCGACAACCTCCACGACTGGTGCATCTCGCGCCAGCTGTGGTGGGGCCACCGCATCCCCGTCTGGTACGGCCCGAACGGCGAGATCGTCTGCGTCGGCCCCGACGAGCAGCCGCCGACCGGCGAGGGCTGGACCCAGGACACGGACGTCCTGGACACCTGGTTCTCCTCCGGCCTGTGGCCGTTCTCCACGCTCGGCTGGCCGCAGCGGACCGACAGCCTGGCGAAGTTCTACCCGAACGCCGTCCTGGTCACCGGTTACGACATCCTCTTCTTCTGGGTCGCCCGGATGATGATGTTCGGCCTGTACGCGATGGACGGCACCCCGCCGTTCCACACCATCGCCCTGCACGGCATGGTCCGCGACGAGCGCGGCAAGAAGATGTCGAAGTCCTTCGGCAACGCGGTCAACCCGCTGGACTGGATGGACAAGTACGGCTCCGACGCGGTCCGCTTCACCCTGGCGCGCGGCGCCAACCCGGGTGTCGACGTCCCGATCGGCGAGGACTGGGTCCAGGCCTCCAGCAAGTTCGCCAACAAGATCTGGAACGCCACCCGCTTCGCGATGATGAACGGCGCCACGATCGAGGGCGACCTGCCCTCGGTCGAGGAAATGTCGGCGACCGACCGCTGGATCCTGTCCCGGCTCAACGAGACGGTCGCGCAGGCCGACGCCTTCTACGAGGACTACCAGTTCTCCAAGCTCAGCGAGGCGCTCTACCACTTCGCGTGGGACGAGGTCTTCGACTGGTACGTCGAGCTGTCGAAGACGACCTTCTTCGCGGGCGGCGAGCCGGCCAAGGCCTCCGCCCGGGTCCTCGGCGAGGTCCTCGACGTCATGCTGCGCCTGCTGCACCCGGTGGTCCCCTTCGTCACCGAGACCCTGTGGACCACGCTGACCGGCGGCGAGTCCCTCGTGATCGCCGACTGGCCCAAGGACAGCGGTTTCCGTGACGCCGGCGCCGAGGCCGAGATCGAGGGCATCCAGACCCTGGTCCGCGAGGTCCGCCGGTTCCGCAAGGAGCAGGGTCTCGACGACAAGCAGAAGGTCCCGGCCCGCCTGGACCTGTCCGCCACCACGCTGGCCGCCCACGAGGCCGCCATCCGCCAGGTGCTGCGCCTCCAGCCTGAGGGCGACGACTTCAGCGCCACCGCGACCCTCCCGGTCGCCGGCGCCACCGTCGCGCTCGACCTGTCGGGCACCATCGACATCCCGGCGGAGCGCAAGCGGCTGAGCAAGGACCTGGCCGCCGCCGAGAAGGAGAAGCAGCAGGCCGAGGCGAAGCTCGGGAACGAGGCGTTCATCGCCAAGGCCCCGGACAACGTCGTCGACAAGATCAAGGGCCGGCTGTCCAAGGCGGAGGGCGACATCGCCCGCCTGAAGGCCCAGCTGGAGGCCCTTCCCGCGGGCTGATAGCCCGGTCGAGTACACAAGCGAAGGCCCCCACGCCGTCGGTCGACGTGGGGGCCTTCGCCGTATCTGTTCCCCGCGAGGGGACGGGCGTCACAGCAGCCGGGTGCCGAACTTCGTCAGGATGAGCGCCGCCACGACGCCGTACGCGGCCAGCGGCACGACCCAGTGGGGGAGTGCCCGCAGCCGGGACCCGGCCGGGGCCAGGTGGCGGGTGACGTACCAGAACAGCGGGATCATCACGGCCCAGACGACCATGCACCACGGGCACAGGGCCCCGATCACGTACAGGCACTGGCTGATCAGCCACACGGTGAAGGCGAACCCGGCCGCGATCCCGGCCCACAGCCCGCGCCACAGCCACCGGGGGAACAGCGCTCCGGCGACCAGGGCCGTGCCCAGTGCGGCGAGGGCCGCGAAGCCGGCGAGGCCGAGCAGCATGTTGGGGAAGCCGAGCAGGTTGCCCTGCCAGGTGGTCATCACGTCGCCGCAGCTGAGCACGGCGCTGACGTTGCAGCCCGGGGTGAAGAGCGGATCCTCCAGGGTGCGGATCCGGTCGTAGGTGAGGACGCCGGAGGCCAGGGCGCCGATGAGGCCGCCGATGAGCAGGAGCAGCGGGAGCGCCCGGGAGGGGCTCGTCCGGCTGCTCGTCGGTTGGGGCGTTCGCGGGGTCATTCCTTCGACGCTACGAAAGAGGGGGTGCCCGGCGGCAGGGCCATCCGGCCATGTCCGGATCTGTCCGAAGTGCCGTATATCACGTCATGGCGGGCGTCCGGGACACTGATCCCCGGCGCGGACCCCGGATGATGGGGGGCATGCACGTGAAGCCCGCCGTCCGCGCATTCCACCGGGCCATGGCCGTCGGCCGCCGGTTCAGTGAGAGCTGGAGCGGGTCCGCCCGGGCGATGGACGTGCTCACGGCAATCAGTTGCTTCGCCCTGATGGCCCTCGACCTGCCGGGTCTGGCCGCCGCCGACAACTCCCTGAACGGCCCCCGCGCCGCCCTGGTGCTCGCCGCCGGCTGCCTCACCCTCCTGGTGCGCCGCCAGGCGCCCTGGGTCTCGTACCTCACCGCGCTGCTCTTCATCGGCTGGCTGCACGAGCTCACCCTGGTCCAGTTCGCCCTGTACTCCGTCGGCCGCTACCGGGGGCGCCGCGCCGGCATCCTGGCCACCCTCGGGTACGTGGCCTTCGCGCTGGGGGTGTTCAGCCTGCCCGGCTGGCCCGAGCCGCGGGCCGAGACCCTCAGCTCCTTCCTCAGCCTCGTCGTGCCCATCGGGGTCCTCGCCTCGGCCGTGGGCATCGCCGCCTACCGGCACGACCTCGTGCGCGAGCTCGACACCCGGCGCGCCGAGTCCGCCGTGCTCCAGGCGGTCCAGCAGGAGCGGACCTCCGTCGCCCGCGACGTCCACGACTTCGTCGGGCGCGAGCTGACCCTGCTGACGGTCCGCTCCGAGGTGCTGTCGATGCGCTCGCGCGAGACGGCGTACGCGAAGGACTTCGAGGAACTCGCCGACACCGCCCGCCGGGCCCACCTCGTGCTGAACGAGATCATCGTGCAGCGCGGGGAACGGGCGGCGACCCCGGGGGTGGACGGGCTGGCGGCGCTCGCGGAGGAGAGCGGGCGCGCGGGTTCGCCCGTACGCCTCGACCTGGATCCGGCCGTGCACGGGCTGTCGCCGCTGCGCCAGGCGGCGGTCTACCGGGTGGTGCAGGAATGCCTGACCAACGCCGCCAAGCACGCCCGCGGGGAAACCATCGAGGTGTCCATCGCCGCGGACGGCCCGCAGCTGCGGATCGCCGTCCGCAACGGGCTGGCGGAGCGCAACCCGACCCGGGCCCCCGTCTCGGCGGGCTCGGGCACCGCGAGCATGTCCGAGCGCGTGCGCAGCCTGGGCGGCACCCTGACGGCGACGCGCACGCGGGACGCGTACGAGGTCCTCGCGACCCTCCCGAAGGGCTGAGCCCGCGGCGACGGCGAAGACCAAGCCGGCCTAGGCCCGCGCCGGGGCCAGCAGGCTGCTGAGCGCGTCCATGTCCTCCACGCAGCGGCCCGATCCCAGGGCCACGCAATCCAGCGGGTCGTCCGCGACGAAGACCGGGATCCCGGTCGAGGAGGCCATCCGCAGGTCCAGGCCGGGCAGCAGTGCGCCGCCGCCGGTCAGGACGATGCCGTGCTCCATGACGTCGCCGGACAGTTCGGGCGGGCACTCCTCCAGGGTGGTGCGGACGGCCGCGATGATCGCCTCGACCGGCTCGTCCAGGGCGGCGCGCACGTCGCGCGCGTCGAGCGCGAGCGTCTGGGGCATGCCGCCGACCTTCTCGCGCCCCCGCACCGTGAAGGTGGCGGTCTCCAGCTCGGGCCGGTCCGGCACCGGCCAGGCCGAGCCGATGGCGATCTTGACGTCCTCGGCGGTGCGGTCGCCGATGAGCAGGGAGTGCTCCTTGCGGACGTAGTCGGTGATGGCGGCGTCCATCCGGTCGCCGGCGACCCGGAGCGACCGCGCGGTGACGATGCCGCCCAGCGAGATGACGGCGACCTCGGAGGTGCCGCCGCCGATGTCGACGACCATCGAGCCGCGCGGTTCGGACACCGGGAGCCCGGCGCCGATCGCCGCGGCCATGGGTTCCTCGATCAGGTGCACGGTCTTGGCGCCGGCCCGGGCGGAGGCGTGGATGATGGCCCGCCGCTCCACCGGGGTGACCCCGGACGGTACGCAGATCACCATGCGGGTGCGCACCCGGCGGCCGGGTACGGCCTTGCGGACGAAGTGCCGGATCATCTCCTCGGCGGCCTCGTAGTCGCAGATCACGCCGTCCTTGAGGGGGCGGATCGCGGTGATGGAGCCGGGAGTGCGGCCGATGGTCTCCTTGGCCTCGGTCCCCACGGCCAGTGCGGTGGTGGTGCCCGCCTTGACGGCCACCACGGACGGCTCATTGAGGACGATGCCGTGCCCCCGTGCGTAGACGAGGGTGTTGGCAGTTCCCAGGTCGATGCCTATGTCGCGGCTGGAACCTGTCTTGTTCGTGCTGGCCTGCGGCATTTATTCCCCAATCTCCTGCCCGCAAGGCTTGCATAACGATCAGGTCGCACCGGCAGCCGAAGGTCCCGATGCGACCGGGCCGAAAGTCCCTGCGCCCCTCGTCCGTAGACTGGGTCCCGTGAGTGAGCAGCAGCCCGAGAGCCACGATGACAGCTTCGACGCCTTCGACAAGATCGTGGCGGAAGAGTCCGACCGCGACCCCGACCTGGCGGTGATCGAGGCGGGCAGCCGCACCCTGCGCACGCAGGCCGGTCCGCTCCAGGGCGACCAGGTACCCGAAGAGCCCGCCGACCCCGAGGTGGCCAAAGCGCTGCGGGAGGTGGAGCAGGAGCTGGCCGGCCGCTGGGGCGAGACCAAGCTGGAGCCGTCCGTCACGCGCATCGCCTCGCTGATGGACCTACTGGGCGAGCCGCAGCGCGCGTACCCCGCCATCCACGTCACCGGCACCAACGGCAAGACGAGCACCTCCCGCATGATCGAGGCGCTGCTGAACGCCTTCGAGCTGCGCACCGGGCGCTACACCAGCCCGCACGTGGAGTCGATCACCGAGCGGATCAGCCTGGACGGGGCTCCGATCAGCGCCGAGCGGTTCATCGAGGCCTACGAGGACATCAAGCCGTACGTGGACATGGTGGACGCGGCCGAAGAGATCCGGCTCTCGTTCTTCGAGGTCCTCACCGGCATGGCCTACGCGGCCTTCGCGGACGCGCCCGTGGACGCGGCCGTGATCGAGGTGGGCATGGGCGGCACCTGGGACGCCACCAACGTCATCGACGGCGCGGTCGCCGTGGTCACCCCGATCAGCCTGGACCACACGGACCGGCTCGGCTCCACCACCGGCGAGATCGCGCAGGAGAAGGGCGGCATCATCAAGCAGGGCGCCACCGTGATCCTGGCACAGCAGCCGGTGGACGCGGCGCAGGTGCTGCTGAAGAAGGCCGTGGAGGTCGACGCGACCGTGGCCCGCGCGGGCATGGAGTTCGGCGTCGTCACCCGCGAGGTCGCGGTGGGCGGGCAGCAGCTGACGCTGCGCGGCCTGGGCGGCGAGTACGACGGGATCTTCCTGCCGCTGTACGGCGCCCACATGGCGCACAACGCGGCGGTGGCGCTGGCGGCGGTCGAGGCGTTCTTCGGGATCGGCGCCGACCACGCGCGGGTCCTGGACGTGGAGACCGTGCGCAAGGCCTTCGCTTCGGTGACCTCGCCCGGCCGCATGGAGGTCGTGCGGCGCAGCCCCACGGTGGTCCTGGACGCGGCGCACAACCCGGCCGGTGCGCAGGTCACCGCGGAGGCGGTGACCGAGGCCTTCGGCTTCAGCCGGCTGGTCGGGGTCGTGGGTGCGAGCGAGGGCAAGGACGCGCGCGGGATCCTCGAAGCCTTCGAGCCGATCTTCGCCGAGGTCGTCATCACGGAGAACACCAGCCACCGCGCGACCTCCGCCGACGAACTGGCCGCCATCGCGGTCGAGGTCTTCGGCGCCGAGCGCGTGCAGGTGGAGCCGCGGCTGGACGACGCCCTGGAGGCGGCGATCACGCTGGCGGAGGAAGAGGCGGAGTACGGAGGGGCCGGGGTCCTGGTGACCGGGTCCGTCATCACGGTGGGCGAGGCCCGCCTGCTGCTGAAGAGGGGCTGAGGGATGCGCACGCTGTGTGCTTCGACGCTGATCGCCGAGTTCTTCGTGATCGGCTTCGCGGGGCTGGTCGCGATGAAGGGCGATCTGAGCCAGGTCACGGTCTGGACGGTCTGCGGGATCGCGATGCTGCTGTCGGTCCTGCTGTGCGGGATGCTCTCGCGCCCCGGGGCCGTCCAGATCGGCTGGGCCCTGCAGATCGGGCTGGTGCTGAGCGGCTTCGTCGTGCCGATGATGTTCATCCTGGGCGTGGTGTTCGCCGGCCTGTGGTGGTGCTCGATCCGCTACGGCCGCCGCATCGACGTGATCAAGGCCCGCTGGGCCGCCCAGGCGGAGGCCCAGACCACCGCCCCGACCGAGGCGTAGGGCGCGCCCCGCCCCCTGTAGCCTCGTCGGACCGCACCCGTATGCCGCAAGGAGTTACCCATATGACCCAGCGCACGCTCGTCCTCCTCAAGCCCGACGCGGTCCGTCGCGGTCTGATCGGCGAGATCGTCGGCCGCATCGAGCGGAAGGCCGGCTGGACCATTCCCGCGCTGGAGCTGCGCACGCTGGACCAGGAGACCCTGGAGGCGCACTACGGCGAGCACAAGGGCAAGCCCTTCTACGAGCCGCTCATGGGCTTCATGGCCAGTGGCCCGGTCGTGGCCCTGGTCGTCGAAGGGGAGCGCGTGATCGAGGGTGTCCGCCAGTTGGCCGGACCCACTGACCCGATTGCCGCCGCGCCCGGCTCCATCCGGGGTGACTTCGGTACCGTCACCCGGGAGAACCTGATCCACGCCTCGGACTCCGAGGAGTCCGCGGAGCGGGAACTGAAGCTGTTCTTCCCGGCGCTGTGATCACTCTTTTCTGACGCAACATCAGCCGAATAGCGCTCATGACCTGGGGCGACCGAAGTAATTTCGGTCGCCCTCCGGTATTACCGGGCACATTCGGGAACGCATCGACAGGACACGACGTCACCACTAAGGGGGCGGGTATCCGTTCCGGCGGGCTTGCCGGAGTCCCGTCGCGCGGAGGCCGTACTTGCGGCACTACGATGGGGCCTCCACCCACACACCCACCTCGCCGACCTGACAGCAGCCGCTATCAACTGGAAGGCCAGACGCTCCTCATGGGGAACAAGGGGAACAACATGTCGTTCATCGGCCGTGACATGGCGATCGACCTCGGGACCGCCAACACGCTGGTGTACGTGAGGGGCCGGGGAATCGTCCTGAACGAGCCGTCCGTGGTCGCCATCAACACGAACACCGGTGGCATCCTGGCGGTCGGCTCCGAAGCCAAGAAGATGATCGGGCGCACGCCCGGCAACATCGTCGCCGTGCGGCCCCTCAAGGACGGCGTCATCGCCGACTTCGAGATCACCGAGCGGATGCTCCGGTACTTCATCCTCAAGATCCACAAGCGCCGCTACCTGGCCCGTCCGCGCGTCGTGGTCTGCGTGCCCTCCGGCATCACGGGAGTGGAGCGCCGCGCCGTCATCGAGGCGTCCACGCAGGCCGGTGCCCGCCAGGTGCACATCATCGAAGAGCCGATGGCCGCCGCCATCGGCGCGGGCCTGCCCGTCCACGAGGCCACCGGCAACATGGTCGTGGACATCGGTGGCGGCACCACCGAGGTGGCCGTCATCTCCCTCGGCGGAATCGTCACGGCACAGTCCATCCGGGTGGCCGGCGACGAGCTCGACAACGCGATCATCCAGCACATCAAGAAGGAGTACTCGCTCCTCCTCGGTGAGCGCACCGCCGAGCAGATCAAGATCACCATCGGGTCGGCCTACGACCTCGACAAGGACGAGCACACCGAGATCCGCGGCCGCGACCTCGTCTCGGGCCTGCCCAAGACCGTCGTGATCTCGGCCGCCGAGGTGCGCAAGGCGATCGAGGAGCCGGTCAACGCGATCGTCGACGCGGTCAAGACGACCCTCGACAAGTGCCCGCCGGAGCTCTCCGGCGACATCATGGACCGCGGCATCGTCCTGACCGGAGGCGGCGCCCTGCTCCGCGGCCTCGACGAACGGCTGCGCCGCGAGACGGGCATGCCGATCCACATCGCCGAGGACCCGCTCGACTCCGTGGCCCTCGGATCCGGCAAGTGCGTAGAGGAGTTCGAGGCGCTCCAGCAGGTGCTGGACGCCCAGCCGCGGCGCTGATCCGGCCCGCCGATCGACGGTGGAACACAAATGATCCGCCGTACGGGTGCTACCGGGCCCGTGCGGCGGATCGTTGATATACAGGCAAGGCCCGGTGCGAGCCCCGGCTCCACTGGAGCGGCTTCGCCGCACAGCCCGGTGCAAGCACCGGCTCCACTGGAGCGGCTTCGCCGCACAGCTATCTACGAGGAAGGCACGGCCGCCGCACGTGAGGGACACACGAGAAAGCCGGCTGCTCCTGGTGCTTCTGATCGCCATCGCGTTCGCTTTGATCACGGTGGACATCAGGACGGGTGAGGAGTCTCCGGTCGACGGTGCCCGACAGGCCGCCGCAGCGGTCTTCGGGCCGGTCGAGAAGGGCGTGGCTCAAGGGGTCGACCCGGTCGCCAACGCCATAGGGGCGGTACGGGACTCCGGCGAGCGGCACAACCGCATCGCGACGCTGGAGCGCGAGAACGCCGCCCTCAAGGCCAAGCTGGGCAGCGACGACCGGACCCGCAGCCGGATCCGCGAGCTCGACGAGATGCTCAAGCGGGCGGGCGCGGGCCAGTACGGCATCAAGGGTGCCGAGGTCATCGCCATAGGGGCGGCCCAGGGCTTCTCCTGGACCGTGACCATCGACGCGGGCAGCAAGGACGGCATCGAGCGCGACATGACCGTCCTCAACGGGGACGGACTCGTCGGCCGCGTCGCCACCGTCGGCCCCGACACCGCCACCGTGGTCCTCGCCAACGACCCCGACTTCACCGTCGGCACCCGCCTGGAGAAGACCGGCGAACTCGGCTTCGCCACCGGTCAGGGCGACCGGGAGCTCTCCGTGCAGATGCTCAACGGCAAGGCCAAGATCAACACCGGCGACCGGCTCGTCACCTTCGGCTCGCGCGGCAACAAGCCCTTCGTGCCCGGTGTCCCGATCGGCGAGGTGATCAAGGTCGACCCCTCGCGCGGCGACCTGACGCGGACCGTCTGGGTCCGCCCCTTCGTCGGGTTCTCCCGCCTGGACATCGTCGGCGTCGTGGTCATGCCCCCGCGCCAGGACCCGCGCGACGCGGTCCTGCCGCCCAAGCCCGAAGCGCCCAAGCCCACCCCGACGGTCACCGTCACGGTCACCCCGTCGCCCGGCGCGTCCGCGTCCGGCAAGCCGGCCGACGACTAGGAGCCGATCATCATGCGTTTCAACCGGATCCTGCTCTCGGGCACGCTCGTCGTGGTCGCCCTGGTCGTCCAGGTCTCCATCCTGGGCCGCCTCCAGCTCCCCGGAGCCGTCCCCGACCTGGTCCTGCTCACCGTCGTCGCCCTCGCACTCGTGTACGGGTGCGTCAGCGGCGCCCTCATCGGCTTCGCGGCGGGCCTCCTCACCGACCTGGCACCGCCCGCCGACCACGCCGCCGGCCGCTACGCCCTCGTGCTGTGCGTCATCGGCTACGTCGCCGGCCTGGTCCGCCCCGACACCGGGCGGTTCCGCTCCGCCTGGGGCCCGATGCTCACCGTCGTCGGCGCCGCCTTCGTCTCCACCCTGCTCTACGCGGGCGTCGGCGCGCTGGTCGGCGACACCGCCGCCCGCCACGTGGGGCTGACCGGGCTGCTCTTCACCGCGGTCCTGTACGACCTGCTGCTCGCCCCCTTCACCGTGCCGTTCATCATGGCCCTGGCCCGCCGCGCGGAGAACGACCCGATGGCCGTCGAGGCCAACGGCGGCCCGCCCGCGGGCAAGGACGTCGCCTCCGGCTGGCTGGCCGGCGGCACCGGACTGCGGATCGGCAGCCAGCGCGGCGGCCTGCGCATGAAGACCGCCCGCAGCCGGGCCAACCGGGCCGGCCGGATAAAGGGAGTCAAGGGAATCAAGGGTGTGAAGAGCGTCAAGAAGCTGTGAGGGAGGAGTCCACGTGACCAACACCGCGGAGACCGGCCGTACGTCCCGGGTGCAGATCCGGCTCGTGATCATCCAGGTCCTCGTCTGCTCGATGTTCCTCACCCTCGGCGGCCGGCTCTGGTACCTCCAGATCCGCAACGGCGCGGAGTACTACCACGAGGCGAAGAGCAACCACGTCCAGCGGGTCGTCCAGCCCGCAGTGCGCGGGACGATCCTCGACGCCCGGGGCGTCGCGCTCGCCGACAACGAGACCCGGCTCGTCGTCTCCACCAGCCGCACGGCGCTGATGAAGATGAAGGACCGCGGCCAGGCCGTCATGACCCGTCTCGCCGGCGTCCTGGACATGACCCCCAAGGAGGTCATGGAGAAGGTGCGCCTCTGTGACTCCCAGACCCCCGCGCCCTGCTGGAACGGCTCCCCGTACCAGCCGATCCCGATCACCCTCGACGCCACCACGCAGCAGGCGCTGCAGCTGCGCGAACGCCCCGAGGAGTTCCCCGGCGTCACCGCCGAGCCCGTCGCCGTCCGCCGCTACCCGGCCCCCGGCGGGGCCCGTACCTCGCAGGTGCTCGGCTACCTCTCGCCCGTCACCGACGACGAGATCCAGAAGGCCAAGGACACCGACTCGCCGCACCTGCGCTCCGACCAGGTCGGCCGCTCCGGGATCGAGCGCACGTACGACAAGTACCTGCGCGGCAAGGCGATGGTCACCTCGTACGAGGTGGACAACCTCGGCCGGGTCATGCACCAGACCGAGTCCGACGCGGGCGTGCCCGGATCCACCCTCGTCACCAGCATCGACGCCCGGGTCCAGTCCGTCGCCGAGTACGAGCTCCAGCAGGCCATGAAGACGGTCCGCCAGGAGACCGACAAGATCACCGGCCGCAAGTACGAGGCCGACTCGGGCGCCGTCGTCGTCATGGAGACCAAGACCGGCCGGGTCGTCGCGATGGCCTCCCAGCCCGACTACGACCCCAACGCCTGGGTCGGCGGGATCGCCGCCAAGGATTACGCGAGCCTCACCAGCGAGGGCTCCAACTACCCGCTGCTCAACCGGGCGATCCAGGGCCAGGCCCCCGCGGGCTCCATCTTCAAGGTGGTGTCCGCCAGCGCGGCCGTCCGGGCCGGGTACGCCTTCGACGAGAAGTACAACTGCAGCGCCTCCTACAGCATGGGCAACCGCAGCTTCGCGAACTTCGAGTCCAAGGGGCACGGCCCCATCACCCTCGGCGAGGCCCTCAAGTTCTCCTGCAACACCGTCTTCTACGCCCTCGGCCACAAGGAGTGGCAGCGCGACGGCGGCCTCAAGCCCAAGAAGGACGCCCACGACTGGTTCTACCGGACCGCCCGCGAGTTCGGCCTCGGCTCCGAGACCGGGATCGACCTGCCGAACGAGGTCACCGGCCGCATCCCCGACCGGGGCTGGAAGAAGGGCTTCTGGGCGGCCAACAAGGACTCCTGGTGCAAGCAGGGCAAGAAGGGCGGCACCTACGTCGAGCAGATCGCCTACGAGAGCTGCCTCGAAGGCAACCAGCTCAAGGCGTTCGACAGCATCAACTTCGCCATCGGCCAGGGCGACGTCCTCGTCACCCCCATCCAGATGGCCACCGCCTACTCCGCCATCAGCAACGGCGGCACCCTCTTCGACCCCACGGTCGGCAAGGCCGTGATCAGCGCCGACGGCAAGCACGTCCAGATGATCAAGCCGAAGTCGCACGGCAGGCTGCCGATCGACGCCAAGACCGTCAAGGACCTCGACAAGGGCCTGCGCATGGTCGTCGAGCCCGGCGGCACCGCCGCCTGGCGCTTCGGCGGCTGGCCGCTCGACAAGATCCCGATGCGGGCCAAGACCGGCACCGCCCAGGTCTACGGCAAACAGACCACCTCCTGGCTGGCGACCTACACCGACGACTTCACCATCGTCATGACCATCTCCCAGGGAGGCACCGGTTCCGGAGCCTCAGGCCCCGCCGTCCGCAACATCTACAACGCCATCTACGGCCTGGACATGGCGGGCAACCAGGACCTGAAGAAGGCTCTTCTGCCGGGACCGGAGAAGAAGCTGCCCAAGATCCGCCCCGACGGGGGCATCGATTCCCCCGAGATCCGGCCGTACGTACCCCCGTCCCCGGAAGAACTGGCGCCGCCCGCGCTGGCCGGCCCGCAAGCCCAGCGCCCCGCGCAGCACGACTGAGTACCGAGGACCGACATGCAGACCGCCAACAAATTCTCCGTGGCCCGGTACGCGCCGGAGCAGCGGGGAGCGATGGCCAAGCTCACCGCCCGCGACTCCGTCGTGCGCCGGCTCGACTGGCCGATACTCCTCTCGGCGCTCGCCCTCTCCCTCATCGGCGCCCTGCTGGTGTGGTCGGCGACCCGCAACAGGACCTCGCTGAACAACGGGGACCCGTACTACTTCCTCTTCCGGCACGCCATGAACACCGGCATCGGCCTGGTGCTGATGATCGGCACCATCTGGCTCGGCCACCGCACCCTGCGCGGCGCCGTACCGATCCTCTACGGGCTCTCCGTGGTCCTGATCCTCGCCGTGCTCACCCCGCTCGGCGCCACCATCAACGGAGCCCACGCCTGGATCGTGGTCGGCGGCGGCTTCTCGCTCCAGCCATCCGAGTTCGTCAAGATCACGATCATCCTGGTCATGGCGATGCTGCTCGCCACCCGGGTGGACGCGGGAGACCTCGCCCACCCCGACCACCGCACCGTCGTCAAGGCGCTCTGCCTGGCCGCCTTCCCCATGGGCATCATCATGCTGATGCCCGACCTCGGCTCCGTCATGGTCATGGTCGTCATCGTGCTCGGCGTCCTGCTGGCCTCCGGCGCCTCCAACCGCTGGGTGCTGGGCCTGCTCGGCTCGGGCGCCGGCGGGGCCATCCTGATCTGGCAGCTCGGCGTCCTCGACGAGTACCAGATCAACCGCTTCGCCGCCTTCGCCAACCCCGAGCTCGACCCGGCCGGCGTCGGCTACAACACCAACCAGGCGCGCATCGCCATCGGCTCCGGCGGACTGACCGGCTCCGGGCTCTTCAAGGGCTCGCAGACCACCGGCCAGTTCGTGCCGGAGCAGCAGACCGACTTCGTCTTCACGGTGGCGGGGGAGGAGCTGGGCTTCGTCGGAGCCGGTCTGATCCTGGTGCTCCTCGGCGTCATCCTGTGGCGCGCCTGCGTGATCGCCCGCGAGACGACCGAGCTCTACGGCACGATCGTGTGCGCCGGGATCATCGCCTGGTTCGCCTTCCAGTCCTTCGAGAACATCGGCATGACCCTCGGGATCATGCCCGTGGCCGGACTGCCGCTGCCGTTCGTGTCCTACGGAGGATCCTCGATGTTCGCCGTATGGGTGGCCATCGGGCTGCTCCAGTCGATCAGGGTGCAGCGGCCGATGTCGGCTTGACGGCTGGCCGCTGGCCGCTGGCGGCTGGCGGCTGATGGCGGGCCGAGGCGGCTCGGCCCGCCCGGCTTGGTCCGTCGGCTTGGTCCGTCGGCTTGATCCGTCGGTTGGCGGGCCGGTTTTCCGCCGCACCCGCCGTTTTCCTTCGCGCCGCGTTCCGTTCAGGACTACGTTCGAAGCATGGCGGCCACGAAGCGCGAGATCGAGCGCAAATTCGAGTTCAGGACCACCAAGGCCGGACGGCGCGGCGTACCCGACCTGACGGGCACGGACGCCATCGCGGCCGTGACCGACCAGGGCACGGCCGAGCTCGACGCCGTCTACTACGACACCCCCGACCAGCGGCTCGCCGCCGACGGGCTCACCCTGCGCCGCCGCACCGGCGGCAAGGACGCCGGCTGGCACCTCAAACTGCCCGTCGCCCCCGGCGTGCGCGACGAGATCACCGCCCCCCTCGGCGACACCGTCCCCGACGCCCTGACCGCCCTGCTGCGCTCCCGCGTCCGCGACGCCCCGCTGGAACCACAGGTCAGGCTCCTGTCCTCGCGCAAGCTCAGCCACCTCCTCGACGCCGACGGCGCCCTCCTCGCGGAACTGTCCACGGACGCCGTACGGGCCGAGCGCGCGGACGCCACCGCCGCCTGGACCGAGGTGGAGGTCGAGCTCGCCGACGGCGCCGACCCGGCGCTGCTCGACGCCGTGGAGAAGACCTTCCGCAAGGCCGGACTCCGGGTCAGCGACGCCCCCTCCAAGCTCGCCCGGGCACTGACCGAGACCGGCGGGGAACCCCCGGCCCGTACGACCGGCACCGAAGCCGGGCCGGCCGCGGACACGGTGGGCGCGCACGTGCTCGCGTACCTGCGCGAACAGCGCGACACCCTCATCGCCCAGGACCCCGCCGTACGCCGCGGGCTGCCCGACTCCGTCCACCAGATGCGGGTCGCCACCCGGCGCCTGCGCAGCGCCTTCAAGACCTACCGCCGGATCCTGGACCCCGCCGAGACCGGCCCGATCGGCGAGGAGCTGCGCTGGCTCGCCGCCGAACTGGGCGTCGACCGCGACCAGGAAGTCCTGCTGGAGCGGATCCAGACCCGGCTCGACGAACTCCCGCGCACCCTGGTGCTCGGCCCGGTCCGCGGCCGCCTGAAGATCTGGAACGTCGCCCGGCGCACCGGCTCGCGCCGCGCGGCGCTGGCCGCCCTCGACAGCGGGCGCCACGTGGCCCTGCTGAACGCCCTCGACGCCCTGCTGGCCGACCCGCCGCTGCTGAAGGCCGCCGCCCGGCCCGCCGAGTCCGCCCTGCCCGCGGCGGTCCTCGCGGATTACGAACGCCTCGCCGGCCGGATCGGGGGCGCCCTGTCCATGAACCCCGGCGAGGACCGTGACCTGGCCCTGCACGAGGCGCGCAAGGCCGCGAAGCGCGCCCGGTACGCGGCCGAGGCAGCGGCCCCGGCCCTCGGCAAACCCGCGCGCAAGCTGGCCCGGGCCGTGAAGGCGGTCCAGAGCCTGCTCGGCGACCACCAGGACGGGGTCGTCGCCCGCGAAGCCCTGCGCGGACTCGGCGTCCAGGCGGCCGGAGCGGGGGAGTCGGCCTTCACCTGGGGCCTGCTCTACGCCCGCGAGGAGGCACTGGCCGAGCGCCGCGAACGGGAGCTGCCCGAGGTGTGGGCGGCGACCGCGGGCCCGGCGGCGGCGCTGCGCGGCTGATCTTGCGGGCGGGGGTGCTCCGGGCCCCGGGGTACGCTTGAGAGTCGCCCCCTGCCCGCTTCACGAAAGTCGCGTGATGACCGAATCGGTCTTCCCTCAGCTTGAGGCCCTGCTTCCGCACGTCCAGAAGCCGATCCAGTACGTCGGCGGTGAGCTCAACTCCACGGTCAAGCCGTGGGAGAGCGCCGACGTCCGCTGGGCGCTGATGTACCCGGACGCGTACGAGGTCGGGCTCCCCAACCAGGGCGTCATGATCCTGTACGAGGTGCTGAACGAGCGCGAGGGCGTGCTCGCGGAGCGCACCTACAGCGTGTGGCCGGACCTCGAAGCACTGATGCGCGAGCACAAGGTGCCGCAGTTCACCGTGGACAGCCACCGTCCCGTCTCGGCGTTCGACGTCTTCGGGCTCTCCTTCTCCACCGAGCTCGGCTACACCAACATGCTGACGGCGCTGGACCTCGCGGGCATCCCGCTGGAGGCCAAGAACCGTACGGTCGACCACCCCATCGTGCTCGCGGGCGGCCACGCGGCCTTCAACCCCGAGCCGATCGCGGAGTTCATCGACTGCGCGGTCATCGGCGACGGCGAGCAGGCCGTCCTCGACATGACCGAGATCATCCGCACGTGGAAGGCCGAAGGCCGCCCGGGCGGACGTGAAGAGGTGCTCCTGCGCCTCGCGAAGACCGGCGGCGTCTACGTGCCGGGCTTCTACGACGTCGAGTACCTGCCGGACGGCCGCATCGGCCGCGTGGTCCCCAACCGCTCCGGCGTGCCGTGGCGGGTCAGCAAGCACACCGTCATGGACCTCGACGAGTGGCCCTACCCCAAGCAGCCCCTGGTCCCGCTCGCCGAGACCGTCCACGAGCGGATGTCCGTGGAGATCTTCCGCGGCTGCACCCGCGGCTGCCGCTTCTGCCAGGCCGGCATGATCACGCGCCCCGTGCGGGAGCGAAGCATCACCGGCATCGGCGAGATGGTGGAGCGCGGGCTGAAGGCCACGGGCTTCGAGGAGGTCGGCCTCCTGTCCCTCTCCTCGGCGGACCACACCGAGATCGCGGACATCGCCAAGGGCCTGGCCGACCGCTACACGGACGACAAGGTGGGCCTGTCCCTCCCGTCGACCCGCGTGGACGCCTTCAACGTGGACCTGGCCAACGAGCTGACCCGCAACGGCCGCCGCTCCGGTCTGACCTTCGCCCCCGAGGGCGGCTCCGAGCGCATGCGCAAGGTCATCAACAAAATGGTCTCGGAAGAGGACCTGATCCGTACGGTCGCCACCGCGTACGGCAACGGCTGGCGCCAGGTGAAGCTGTACTTCATGGTCGGCCTGCCGACCGAGACCGACGAGGACGTCCTCCAGATCGGCGACATGGCGGTCAACGTCATCGCCAAGGGCCGCGAGGTCTCCGGCCAGAACGACATCCGCTGCACCGTCTCGATCGGCGGCTTCGTCCCCAAGCCGCACACCCCCTTCCAGTGGGCCCCGCAGCTGTCGGCCGAGGAGACGGACGCCCGCCTCGGCAAGCTCCGCGACAAGCTCCGCGGCGACAAGAAGTACGGCCGCTCCATCGGCTTCCGCTACCACGACGGCAAGCCGGGCATCGTCGAGGGCCTCCTGTCCCGCGGCGACCGCCGCATCGGCGACGTCATCCGCGCGGTCTACGAGTCGGGCGGCCGCTTCGACGGCTGGCGCGAGCACTTCAGCTACGACCGCTGGATGCAGGCGGCGGAGAAGACCCTCCCCGCCCACGGCGTGGACGTGGCCTGGTACACGACCCGCGAGCGCACCTACGAGGAGGTCCTGCCCTGGGACCACCTCGACTCCGGCCTGGACAAGGACTGGCTCTGGGAGGACTGGCAGGACGCCCTCGACGAAACCGAGGTCGAGGACTGCCGCTGGACGCCTTGCTTTGACTGTGGCGTGTGTCCTCAGCTCTCGACGGAGATCCAGATCGGCCCGACGGGCAAGAAGCTGCTGCCGCTGTCGGTCGTGAAGTGACCTGCGGCTGAGGCCGGCCGGCCCCCCTGTCTATGCCCTCCACCGGGAACGGTGGGGGGCATATTCATTCGACCGCCGGATTATCGTTCCTGCGGTTGACGCCTGCGGATATCCTTGAAGGGTGCCCGGAGGAATACTCCGGGCCCTGCTGCCAGGAGGTGGCCCCTATGGCCAAGACCGTGATCGACATCAACGAGGAAGCCCTCGCACTCGCGATGGAAGCCCTCGGGACCACCACGAAGAAGGACACGGTCAACGCGGCGCTGGAGGAAATAGGAGCACGGTTGCGTCGTGAACGTGCGCTGGTGCAGCTCATCGCGCTCGCCGATGAGGGTGCGTTCGACGCGCTCACCGAGCCGGGCTTCGAAGACGAGGCCTGGCACTGATGGTCGCGCGGCAACACTTCTTGATCGATAAATCCGCGGCAGGCCGGATTCTTCGTCCGGGGGTCCGTGACGACTGGGTCGAGACCCTCAAGGCCGGACGCATCTCGCTGTGCGAGCCGACCGAGTTCGAGATGCTCTTCTCGGCGCGCTCGGTGCAGGACTACAAGCGGACAAAGAGCCAGTTGCGGGACCTGTTCGGGTGGCGGCCCGTACCCGAAGACGGCTGGCAACAGATCCTGGACCTGCAAGAGACCTTGGTGTACAGGGGCGCCCATCGTTCTGCCAGCGGGATCGATCTGCTGGTTGCCGTGACTGCGCGGGCACACGGACTCACGGTGCTGCACTACGACCGTGACTTCGACACGATTGCGGGAGCCACTGAGCTCAGTGCCCAGTGGCTCGCCGAGCCGGGATCCATCGACTGACGGACGGCCCTTCGGCGCAACGGTCCGGGGCCGTGGTGTGTCCTTAGCGCTATGGAACAGGAAAAGGCGCTGCCGGCGTCGCAGGGGGACGGCTGCCTGGTGGGGGTCGTGCGGATTCCCGTGAAGATCGTGGCGGTGCTGGTCGTGCTGCCCCTGCGGGTGGCCTGGGATCTGCTCGTCGCCTTCGCGCGGATGCTGAACCGGAGCGTCCTCGGTCCGCTGGGGCAGGGATTGCGGTGGTTCTGGGAGCGGGCCGTGCTGCCGGTGCTGCGGGGGACCGGGTGGCTGATCGGGGCCCTGTTCAAGGTGGTCTTCCACTGGCCCTGGGTGGGTCTCTGGCGGTACGTCATGCTCCCGGTGGGGCAGGCCGTTTACGCGTATCTGCTGCGGCCGGCGGGTGTGGGGCTCTGGCGGTACCTGCTGGTCCCGGTCTGGGAGTACGGGCTGCTGCCCGTCGGCCGGGGCATCGCCTGGCTGCTCGTGGGCGCGGTCCGGTACCTGCTCCTGCTGCCGGCCGGCGCGCTGTACCGGTACGTCCTGGCCCCCGTCGGGCACGGACTGCGGTGGCTGGCCCGTGGGTTCGTGGTCGGCGCGGCCTGGCTGGGCAAGGCCCTGTTCGTCTGGCCTTGGGTCGCGCTGTGGCGGTATCTCGTACGGCCCGTGGTGGTGGGGGTGTGGCGGTACCTGCTGGCGCCGGCCGGGCGGGCGGTGTGGGCGTACCTGCTCGTGCCGCTCTGGCAGCTGCTCGTCGGGGCCTGGCACCTCGCGGGGAGGGTGAGCCGGGCGCTGGGGCGCGGGCTGGTGTGGTTGTGGCGGTGGGCTGTCGTGCGACCCGCCGGGTGGCTGCGCCGGCATGTGGTCACCCCCGCCGGGAACGTCCTGCGCGCCGGGTGGGACGTCGGCCGTCGCACGGCCCGGGCGCTGCACCGGCAGGCGATCGCTCCCGTCGGCCGTGCGATCGGCGAGGTGTGGCGGGCCTCCCGCCTCGCGGTGCGCGAGGCGCGGGCCGACGTACGGCGGGCGCTGTTCGGAGGGCCGCCCCGGGAACCAGCGAGGTCACAGGCGCGTACTCTGGGTAGTAACAGAGCCGCAGGCGACGCGCCCGCCCCCGAGATCTCCTTGCAGAAATAAGCAGGGGTGAGCCGGTGGGCACGGCACGGCGTGGTCTGCAGGCCCCACAGACCTCAGGGCGACGCGCGAGCCGCGGAGCCCCGCACAAGGAGATGAACCACTGGGCAAGCGACAGCCCGAAGGCCCGCCTCCCGCACCGGTAGTGCAGCGCATCCGCCTGCGTTACACCAAGCGCGGCCGCCTCCGGTTCACCAGCCACCGGGACTTCCAGCGTGCCTTCGAGCGGGCATTGCGCCGCTCCGAGGTACCCATGGCCTACTCGGCGGGCTTCACCCCGCACCCGCGCGTCTCGTACGCGAACGCCGCCCCGACCGGGACCGGCAGCGAGGCCGAATACCTGGAGATCGCCCTCGCCGAGCCCCGCGACCCCGCGGTCCTGCGCGAGCTGCTCGACGAGTCGATGCCGGTCGGCCTCGACATCATCGACGCCGTGGAGGCGCGCACCTCCGGTCTCGCCGACCGGCTGACGGCCTCCGTGTGGGAGCTGCGCCTGGACGGCGTGGAGCCCGGCGACGCGGAGAAGGCGGTCGAGGCCTTCCTCGCGGCCGAGACCGTGGAGGTCCAGCGCCGCACCAAGAACGGCATGCGGACCTTCGACACGCGGGGCGCCGTGGTCGGTCTGGAAGTGGTTCCCGTTACGGTGACCGCAGAGGCTGATAGGCCCCTGGACCATGCTTGTGCGATACTGCGGCTGGTTGTTCGGCATTTGACACCTGCCGTTCGACCCGACGACGTCCTGTCCGGTCTCCGAGCTGTGGCCGACCTAACGCCGCCGGTCCCCGCTGCGGTGACCAGGCTGGCGCAGGGGCTCTTCGACGAGGAGTCCGGCACGGTGACCGACCCGCTCGCGCCCGACCGCGAGGCTGTCACGACCGCCCCACCCACGGCGGCCGTATCGGCCGACGCGAAGGCGCCGGAAGGTCCCGCCGCGTAGGGATCGTCGTCGTCGCGCAGCCCTGGGACTCGGGAGCCACCTGGGTCGGGCCGCGCACAGACAGACCTGAAGACTTGAAGACTTCCGCCAGGCCGTACGGACTACACGTACGGAACCGGCGGCCATTGAACTGAGCTCCCGTGTGGCGAACGCGCCCCGGAGGCCGGCTCCGCGCCCATTACGCGGAGCCGTGCCGGACCGGAAGTCAGCCGCGGCGCCCGGGAGCGTGACGGGAGAAACCCCGCATGCTCAACAACGAAAATGACAACAGCTCCGCCAACAACGCCGCAGACAGTGGCAGCCCGAGCGACAACCTGCCGCCGCGCAGGCGCCGGCGTGCCGCGTCCCGCCCGGCGGGCCCGCCCGGCGGCGCGGTAGCCGCCGCCGAGACCGCTCCCGCGCCCGTGGTGGCAGCGGTTCCCGCCGAGGAGGCCGCCCCGGCCGCCGCCCCGGCCCGTACCCGTCGCCGTGCCACCCGCGCCGTGGCCGCCCCCGAGGCGCCCGCCGCCGAACCCGTGGCCGAGGCCCCCGTGGTGGCTCCGGCAGCTCAGGCCGCTCCGGCCGCTCCCGCCGCCGAGGAGCCGGCCGCTCCCGCACCGCGTGCCCGTCGCCGTGCCACCCGTGCGTCGACCGCTCCCGAGGCACCCGCCGCCGAGGTCACCGAGCCCGTCGTGGCGGCTCCGGCGGCTCCGGTCGCTCCCGTCGCCGAGGAGCCGGCCGCTCCCGCGCCGCGTGCCCGTCGCCGTGCCACCCGCGCCGTGGCCGCCCCCGAGACGCCCGCCGCCGAAGCCGTGGTCGAGGCCCCGGTGGCGGCCCAGGCCGCTCCGGTCGCCGAGGAGTCGGCTGCTCCCGCGCCGCGTGCCCGTCGCCGTGCCACCCGCGCCGTGACCGCCCCTGAGGCGCCCGCCGCCGAAGCCGTGGTTGCCGCCCCGGTCGTCGAGGCTCCCGTGGCGGCCCAGGCCGCTCCGGTCGCCGAGGAGGCCGCTGCTCCCGCGCCGCGTGCCCGTCGCCGTGCGACCCGCGCCGTGACCGCCCCCGAGGCGCCCGCCGCCGAAGCCGCCGTCGCCCCCGAGCCCGTCGTGGCCGAGGCTCCGGCCGCCGCCCCCGCCAAGGCCACCGTCACCGTGGCCGACGCCGTGGACTCCCCGAAGCGCGGCGGCCGCCGCCGCGCCACCCGTTCCACCACCGCCCCGGCCGCCGCCGCGCAGCCCGTGGCTCCGGCCGCCGAGGCCCCCGCCGCCGAGGCCCCGGCCCGCGGCCGCCGCGCCGGCCGTCCCGCCGTCGCCGTGTTCCAGGCCCCGGTGTTCGCCGAGCCGATGTTCCAGACCCCGGAGACCGCGGCCATGATGGCCGCGGCCGCCGCTGCCGCCGCCCCGGCCGAGGAGGTCGAGGAGGAGGAGCTCGACCTCGTCGAAGCCGAGGCCGAGGTCGAGGCCGCTCCGGCCCCGCAGCCGGCCGGCCGTCGCCGCCGCCGTGGCCGCGGCGCCGCGGCCGAGACCGCCGCGCCCGTGGCCCCGGCCCCGGCCGCCGCCGCGCCGTCCGGCCCGGTCACGCTGGCCGACGTAGAGCTGGTGGAGGAAGAGGCCGAGACCGAGTCCGCCGAGCTCTACGAGGACGAGACCGACGAGTCGGGCGACCGCCCGTCGCGCCGCCGTCGCCGCGGTGGCCGTCGCCGCCGTCGCGGTGAGGCCGCCGACCTCGAGGAGTCCGCCGAGGAAGAGGCCGAGGCCGAGTCCGCGGAGGAGGCCGATGAGGAAGAGGCCGAGGACGACGAGGACAACGGAGCCCTCGGCTCCAGCTCCAGCCGTCGTCGCCGGCGTCGTCGCCGTCGCAGCGGTGACGGTGGCACGGACGCCGACGCGGCCGAGGACGACGGTGTGCGCACGGTCGTCAAGGTCCGCGAGCCGCGCCCGGCGCGCGAGCGCTCCGAGTCCGCCGCCGGCTCCACCTCCTCCGACGAGGTCCAGTCCATCAAGGGCTCGACCCGCCTGGAGGCCAAGAAGCAGCGCCGCCGCGAGGGCCGCGAGCAGGGCCGCCGCCGCGTCCCGATCATCACCGAGGCCGAGTTCCTGGCCCGCCGCGAGGCCGTCGAGCGCGTCATGGTCGTCCGCCAGTCGGGCGAGCGCACCCAGATCGGCGTCCTCGAGGACAACGTGCTCGTCGAGCACTACGTCAACAAGGAAGAAGCCACCTCGTACGTCGGCAACGTCTACCTGGGCAAGGTCCAGAACGTGCTGCCGTCCATGGAGGCCGCCTTCATCGACATCGGCAAGGGCCGCAACGCGGTCCTGTACGCCGGTGAGGTCAACTTCGAGGCGCTCGGCATGGCCAACGGGCCGCGCCGCATCGAGGCCGCCCTCAAGTCCGGCCAGTCGGTCCTGGTGCAGGTCACCAAGGACCCGATCGGCCACAAGGGCGCCCGCCTGACCAGCCAGGTCTCGCTGCCCGGCCGCTACCTGGTCTACGTGCCCGAGGGCTCGATGACCGGCATCAGCCGCAAGCTGCCCGACACGGAGCGCGCGCGCCTGAAGACCATCCTCAAGAAGATCGTCCCCGAGGACGCGGGCGTCATCGTGCGCACCGCCGCCGAGGGTGCGAGCGAGGACGAGCTGCGTCGCGACGTCGAGCGCCTGCAGGCCCAGTGGGAGGACATCCAGAAGAAGTCGAAGCAGATCTCGACCTCTTCCCCGAGCCTCCTGTACGGCGAGCCGGACATGACCGTCCGCGTCGTGCGCGACATCTTCAACGAGGACTTCACCAAGGTCATCGTCAGCGGTGACACCGCCTGGGAGACCATCCACGGCTACGTGAACCACGTGGCCCCGGACCTGGCCGACCGGCTGAAGCGCTGGACCTCCGAGGTGGACGTCTTCGCGACGTACCGGATCGACGAGCAGCTCGCCAAGGCGCTCGACCGCAAGGTGTGGCTGCCCTCGGGCGGTTCCCTCGTGATCGACAAGACCGAAGCGATGATCGTCATCGACGTCAACACCGGCAAGTTCACCGGTCAGGGCGGCAACCTCGAGGAGACCGTCACCAGGAACAACCTGGAGGCGGCCGAGGAGATCGTGCGTCAGCTGCGGCTGCGCGACCTCGGCGGCATCGTGGTCATCGACTTCATCGACATGGTCCTGGAGTCCAACCGCGACCTGGTCCTGCGGCGCATGCTGGAGTGCCTGGGCCGTGACCGCACCAAGCACCAGGTCGCCGAGGTGACCTCGCTGGGTCTGGTCCAGATGACCCGCAAGCGGGTGGGCCAGGGTCTGCTGGAGTCCTTCTCCGAGACCTGCGTCCACTGCAACGGCCGTGGCGTCATCGTGCACATGGAGACCCCGACCGTGGTCGGCGGCGGTGGCAACGGCAAGCGCTCCAAGCGCCGCGGTGGCCAGGGCGCCGGGCACGAGCACGAGCACGACCACGAGACCGAGGTCGTGGAGACCGAGGGCGATGACTACGAGATCGAGACCGAGGCGGAGCTGGCTGCCGAGGTCGCCGCTCCCGTCGCACTGCCCGAGCCCTCCTTCGTCGCCGACGAGGAGCTCTACAGCAGCCCGGCCGAGGCCGAGGCCGCTGCCGGAGTGAGCGGACGCCGCAACCGCCGTCGCGCCACCCGCAAGGCCACCGCCCCGGCGGGCGCCCCGCGCGGTGCGGCTACGGACCGTGCCCCGGCGGCTGCGGCTCCCGCGGCCGAGCCCGAGCCGGTGGTCGAGGCCGAGGTGGAACTCGTCGAGGTCGCCGAGGCGCCGGAGCCCGAGATCGCCGAGGCGGTCGTCGCGGAGCCGGTCGTGGAGGAGGCCCCCAAGGGCCGCACCCGCCGCCGTGCCACGCGTAAGGCGACCGCTCCGGCGGGCGCCCCGGCCGAGGCGGTCCAGGCCCCGGAGCCGGTGGCCGAGGCCCCCGTGGCCGAGCCGGAGCCCGAGCCCGAGGTGGTCGTCGAGGCCGCACCGGTCGTCGTCGAGACCCCGGCGGAGATCGCCGAGGCCGCGCCGGCCCGTCCGCGTCGCCGTGCCACCCGCAAGGCCACCGCTCCGGCCGGTTCCCCGGCGGGCGCGGAGGCGGCCGTACTGGTCGTCGAGGCGCCGGCCGAGACCCTGGCCGAGACCCCGGCCGAGGCCGAGGCCGAGACCGTCGTGGAGGAGGCCGCCCCGGCGGCTCCCGCCAAGAAGGCGGTCCGCAAGGCGGCCGCCAAGAAGACGGCCACGACCGCGGCGAAGAAGGCCCCGGCCAAGAAGGCGGCGGCCGTGAAGAAGACGGCGGCCAAGAAGACGACGACCGCCAAGACGGCCGCGAAGAAGACGGTCGCGAAGCGGGCGACGAAGAAGACCGCGGCGGCCGAGCAGCAGACGCTGCCCTCCGTCTCGGCTCCGACCGAAGGCTGATCCGAGGGTCCCGCTGATCCGCTGATCCCGCTCCACCGGCCCCCGCCCGGCACCCCTGGTGCCGGGCGGGGGCTTTGGCCTTCAGGGCCGCAGGGACGTGCTCCCGGCCCTGAAGGGCGACGGCGGACCCCGGGGACGCCCGGATCGGCCGGCGGGAGCCGTGCGGGGTGCCAGCGGCTCCGTACGGCCCTCGCTGCCCGCCTCGTCGCGTGCCCGGTGCCCGTCTCCGGGGCCCCGCGGGACCCCGGTTTGACCCCTCCGACCGGGCCCCGTAACCTAGGTCGCTGGCGTGTCTATGCACACGCCAATCCACTGAGCACCTCACCTCCCGGACCGCCTCGCGGCTGGATCGGGGGAGGCCGGCCTGCGGTTGACGCGGGGCCGGCTGGCTTCAGGGGTTCCCGAACTCGAGTGAGAGAGAGATCCGCGTGTACGCCATCGTGCGCAGCGGTGGTCGCCAGCACAAGGTTGCTGTCGGCGACATCGTTGAAGTTGACAAGATTCCCACTGCCAAGGTTGGCGACACGGTCGAGCTCTCGACCCTGCTCGTTGTCGACGGCGAAGCCGTGACCAGCGACCCGTGGGTCCTGGCCGGCATCAAGGTCCAGGCCGAGATCGTGGACCACCACAAGGGTGCCAAGATCGACATCCTTCGGTACAAGAACAAGACCGGCTACCGCCGTCGCCAGGGTCACCGCCAGCAGTACACGGCGATCAAGGTCACCGGTATCCCCGCGGCTGCGAAGTAAGAGGGACTGAGACATGGCACACAAGAAGGGCGCATCGTCCACCCGGAACGGGCGCGATTCCAACGCTCAGCGGCTCGGCGTGAAGCGCTTCGGCGGTCAGGTCGTTTCCGCTGGTGAGATCCTCGTCCGCCAGCGCGGCACCCACTTCCACCCGGGTTCGGGTGTCGGTCGTGGTGGCGACGACACGCTGTTCGCGCTGCAGGCCGGTTCGGTCGAGTTCGGCACGCACCGTGGCCGCAAGGTCGTCAACATCGTTCCGGCTGCCTGATTCAGCTCCTGCTGAATCGGTAGTCCGAAGCATCCCGAGGGCGGATCTCAACTCTTCCCGGCGCGAGCCGGGAAGAGAGGTCCGCCCTCGGCGCGTTGTCACATAGACACGTTTAATGGGTAGCAAGGCCTACCCCCCGGGCTTTCCGGGATATTCCCGCTGTATCTGGAGGAACAACCATGACCACCTTCGTGGACCGCGTCGAGCTGCACGTCGCCGCGGGTAACGGGGGCCACGGCTGCGCCTCCGTTCACCGGGAGAAGTTCAAGCCGCTCGGCGGCCCCGATGGCGGCAACGGCGGCCGTGGCGGCGACGTCATCCTGGTGGTGGAGCAGTCGATCACCACCCTGCTCGAGTACCACCACAGCCCCCACCGCAAGGCCACCAACGGCAAGCCCGGCGCGGGCGACAACCGTTCCGGCAAGGACGGCGAGGACATGATCCTGCCGGTGCCGGACGGCACCGTCGTCCTCGACAAGGAGGGCAACGTCCTCGCCGACCTCGTCGGCCAGGGCACCACCTACGTGGCCGCCGAGGGCGGCCGCGGCGGCCTCGGCAACGCGGCGCTCTCCTCCGCCCGCCGCAAGGCGCCCGGCTTCGCGCTCCTCGGCGTACCCGGCACCGGCGGCGACGTCATCCTGGAGCTCAAGACCGTCGCCGACGTGGCGCTGGTCGGCTTCCCGAGCGCCGGCAAGTCCTCGCTGATCTCGGTGCTCTCCGCGGCCAAGCCGAAGATCGCCGACTACCCCTTCACCACCCTCGTCCCGAACCTGGGCGTCGTCACGGCCGGCTCGACGGTCTACACGATCGCCGACGTCCCGGGCCTCATCCCGGGCGCCAGCCAGGGCAAGGGCCTCGGCCTGGAGTTCCTGCGCCACGTAGAGCGCTGCTCGATCCTCGTGCACGTCCTGGACACCGCCACCCTCGAGTCCGACCGCGACCCGCTCGCCGACCTCGACGCCATCGAGGAGGAGCTGAAGCTCTACGGCGGCGGCCTGGAGAAGCGTCCGCGCCTCGTCGTCCTCAACAAGGTCGACATCCCCGACGGCCAGGACCTCGCCGACATCGTCCGCCCGGACCTCGAGGCCCGCGGCTACAAGGTCTTCGAGGTCTCCGCGGTCTCCCGTACGGGTCTCAAGGAGCTGTCCTACTTCCTCGCCGAGGTCATCGCGAAGTTCCGCGCCCGTACGCCGAAGCAGGAGGCGACCCGCATCGTCATCCGCCCGAAGGCCGTGGACGACTCGGGCTTCACCATCGCCTACGACGAGGCGGAGGACGTGTACCGCGTGCGCGGCGAGAAGCCGGAGCGCTGGGTCCGCCAGACCGACTTCAACATCGACGAGGCCGTCGGCTACCTCGCCGACCGCCTCAACCGCCTCGGCGTCGAGGCGGCGCTGAAGAAGGCCGGTGCCCGTGCGGGTGACGGCGTCGCCATCGGTTCCGACGAGAACGCGGTCGTCTTCGACTGGGAGCCGACGATGATGGCCGGCGCCGAGATGCTGGGCCGCCGCGGTGAGGACCACCGTCTGGAGGCGCCGCGTCCGGCGACCACGCGCCGCAAGGAGAAGGAAGCCGAGCGGGATTCCGCGCAGAAGGAGTACGACGAGTTCCGTCCCTTCTGACCGGGCCGTGATCGATGGCGGCGGCCGGTCCTCCGGCCGCCGTCACAGGCTCGTCACAGGATTCCGTTTATCCCCCGTTCGGGTGACCCGTCTTAAGGTGACGTTTACCCAGGTGGCCTAGGATCCACGAGTGACGAGCACCCATTCCCCCACAGTCGCCGTCGTCGTGATCGCGTACAACGATGCCGAGCTCGTCGGTCATGCCGTTTCCTCGGCTCTCGCCCAGGGTCCGGTCGTCGCCGAGGTCATCGCGGTCAACGATGCGTCGTGCGACGGCACCGCCCAGGTGCTGGACGAGCTGGCGGCCCGCCACCCCCGCGTGAAGGTCGTGCACCGCACGGAGAACAGCGGGGGCTGCGGCACCCCCCGCAACGACGGCATCGCGGTCGCGACCGCCCCGTACGTCATGTTCCTGGACAGCGACGACGTCCTGCCCCCCGGGGCCATCGACGCCCTGGTGCGTGCGGCCGGGGAGCACCGGTCGCCGGTCACCGTCGGCTCCTGCGTCCGCCGTGAACTGCCCGAGAGCCGCGACGTGCCCTGGGTGCCCGGCCTGTACACGCCTGGCGAGGTCATCGAGCGCCCCGCGGACCGGCCGGAGCTGGTCCGCGACACGCTCTGCGTCAACAAGCTGTACGAGCGGGCCTTCCTGGACATGTACGGGATCCGTTTCCCGGACGGCCGGTTCATCTACGAGGACTTCGTGTTCACCGCCCGCGTACTGGCGGCCCGGCCCCGCATCGCGGTGATCGGCGACCTCGTCTACGTGTGGCACGTGCGCCGCAACGCCGCCCAGGTCTCCATCTCCCTGGACCGCAAGGACGTCGGGAACTGGCGTGCCCGTGTGGAGGCCCACCGGGTGGCCTCCGGGCTCATGACCGCTTCCTCGCCCGAGCTGGGCCGGGCCTGCCAGGTCAAGTTCCTGGAGTACGACCTGCGCATGTACCTGCGCGAGCTCGGCCAGGACCCCGAATACCAGGCCGCCTGGTGGACGCTGACCCGTGACTACGTCGCCGGGTTCTCCGACGCCGACATCGAGGCCGCCGGGGCGCACGCCCGCTGGATCGTCCGCGTGCTGCGCGCCACCGAGGCGCCGCCCGCCGCTGCCGACCTGCGGCGGCTGACCCGTTTCGCCGCAGACCCGCCCCGCCTGCTGCCCCCGTACGCGACCGGCCCCTCCGGGGAGCCGGTCTGGAGCGACACGCTGCCCGTGGAGCTGGACGGGCTCGACAAGCTGCGGACGGCGGAGCTGCCCGTCACCATCGACGCCGAGCCGAGCGGCTTCGCCGGGCTCCGGATCCGGGTGCACGACCTGTACGGGCGGCTCGCCGCGGCCGGCCCCCGCACCGTGCAGCTGCGTTTCCAGCCCCGGGGAGACCTGGGCGAGCTGCTGGTCGCCGAGCCGGTGGCGCTCGTCCCCGCCGCGGACGGCGAGGGGTGGACCGCGGAGCTGCCCTTCCGGCTCACCACGCTGGCGAGCCTCGGGCGGGGCGAGGGCCGGCGGGGCCTGCAGGCGTGGGACGTGAAACTGAGCGTGGAGTGCGCGGACGGGAGCTCCGTGCTCACCTCCCCGCGCCCCCTGCGCCGCCTGCTGCACCGCCGGGTGCTGCCCAGCAGCCGGTACGGTGTGCTGTTGGCGCAGCCGTACCGCACCACCGGGGGATCCCTGGCGCTGCGGCTCGCGCCCGGTGCCGCGGGTGTCGTGAGCCTGGCCCGCCACCGGTTCAACCGGGCGAGGATAGTCCGCGGCTAGAGCAGATACGAGAACTAGGGAGACACGCATGACGTTTCTGATCACTGGTGGTGCCGGTTACATCGGGGCGCACGTCGTCCGCGCGATGCTGCTTGCGGGTGAGGAGGTCGTGGTTCTGGACGACCTCTCCACCGGCAACGCCGACCGCGTCCCGGAGGGTGTCCCGCTGGTGGTCGGATCCGTGCTCGACCGGCAGCTCCTCGACGAGACCTTCGCCCGGCACCGGATCACCGGCGTGGTCCACCTGGCGGGCAAGAAGCAGGTCGGCGAGTCGGTGCAGAAGCCGCTGCACTACTACGAGGAGAACGTGGGCGGCCTCACCGTCCTGCTCCAGGCCGTGGCCGCCGCGGGCGTGCGCAACTTCCTCTTCTCCTCCTCCGCTTCCGTGTACGGGATGCCGGACGTGGACCTCGTCACCGAGGACACCCCGTGCCTGCCGCTGAGCCCGTACGGCGAGACGAAGCTGGCGGGTGAATGGCTGGTCCGCGCCGCCGGTCAGGCCCACGGCATCTCCACGGCCTGCCTGCGCTACTTCAACGTGGCGGGCGCCGCGGCTCCCGAGCTGGCCGACACCGGGGTGTTCAACCTGGTCCCGATGATCTTCGAGCGGTTCGGCAAGGGCGAGGGGGCCCGGATCTTCGGCGACGACTACGCGACCCCGGACGGCACCTGCATCCGCGACTACATCCACGTCGCCGACCTCGCGGAGGCCCACGTGGTGGCGGCCCGCAAGCTCGTCGAATGGGGCGCGCAGGGCGAGTACCGGGACCTCACCGTCAACATCGGCCGCGGCGAGGGCGTTTCCGTCCGCGAGATGGTCGAGCTGGTGAACGAGGCCACCGGGCACACCGATCCCGCCTACGCGCCCGTGGTCTCCCCGCGCCGCGCCGGCGACCCGGCGAAGGTCGTCGCCTCCGCCGACCGGATCTCGTCGGAGCTGGGCTGGAAGGCACGCCACGACGTGCGCGAGATGATCACCTCGGCCTGGGAGGGCTGGGAGGCCCACCGCAAGGCCTGAGGCAGGCCGTACGTACGAAGCCGCCCGCCCCGGTCGATTCCGGGGCGGGCGGCTTCTTCGTGCGGAGGGCCGGCGGGCTCAGCGCTCCAGGAAGGAGAACAGTTCTTCCCACCGGTCGGTGATCTCGACGCTGGAGTACCGCTGCACGTTGTGGAAGGCGGCGTCGCCGAGCCGGTCGCGCAGTTCGCGGTCGGCCATCAGCCGTTCCAGCTGTCCGGCCAGCTCTATGGTGTTGCCGAGCCGGGCCAGCAGTCCGTCCTCGCCGTGCGTCACGATCTCCCGGACACCCGGCGCGCAGTCGAAGGCGGCCACCGGCACACCGGCGGCCATGGCCTCCAGCAGCGTGATCGGGAAGCCCTCGGCGCGCGAGGCCTGGGCGAAGACCGAGGCTCCGTTCAGGGCGCCCAGGACATCGCTGGTGCTGCCCATCCACTCCACGGAGTCGTCCAGGCCGAGCCCGGTGGCGTGCGCCCGCAAGGTCGCCTCCTCCAGGCCGGCCCCGTAGATCCGCAGGACCCAGTCGGGGTGGTGCGGGGAGGCGTCGGCCCACGCGTCGAGCAGCAGGTCCATGCCCTTCTCGAAGGCGAGGCGGCCGACGCTCGCCACGACCTTCTCGGTGCGCGGGGCGGGGGAGGCGGGCATGAACGGCAGCGGGTTCGGCATGCTGGAGACGTTCTCCATGCCCGAGCGGATCCAGAGGTCCGAGTCCTCGGGGGTCAGCACGAGCATGCGGTCGACCTCCCGGTAGTACCGGCGGACCCGCTGGCCCCTGGAGGACTTGTTGCTCGCCTCGAAGGACTCGTGGCTCATGCCGATCACCGTGCACTGCTTGGTGTCGGCGAGGGCCACCCACTCCATCGCCCAGATCTGGGTGACGATCACCACGGCGCCGGGGCGGGCCGCGCGCAGCAGCTCGCCCAGCTGGTCCGCCTTGGCCTGCATCTTCGCCCGGCGGGCCGCCTGGCGGCGCCGTTCGGGCGCGTTGAGCCGGCCCTTGATTCCGTGCAGGCTGCGGGCCGCCGGCGGACGGGCGTCGTACAGCGTGGTCACCGCGTAGGGGAGGTTCGCCGGGAGCTGCTGGCGGATCTCCTCGTCGACGGGGGTGATGCCGACGATGTGGACCCGGTGCCCGCGCTCGGTGAACAGCCGGGCCATCTGGTGCGACCAGGTGGTCACGCCACCGAGTTCGTCCACGCTGTTGGAGACGAGGAAGATGTCACGACCGCCGGCGGCTCCGTCCGGGGTCGCCGCGGTCTGCGGGGCGGTGGAAGTCTGCTGGCTCACTTGCCGCTCCTGGTGAAGAACTTCTCGACGATCTGCCGGGCCGCGTCCCCGCGGTCGTACTCGCCGAACTCGGCGAGGAAACGCTGGCGCGCCTCGGCGTACTTGGCGTCCGCCTCGTCGAAGGCGGCGAGCGCCTGCAGCAGCTCGTCCGCCGTGGCGACCACCGGGCCCGGGGCCTTCTCCTTGAGGTCGAAGTACGTGCCGCGGATGTCGTTCGCGTACTTCTCGTAGTCGTACGCGAAGAACAGCATCGGCCGGTCCAGCACCGCGTAGTCGAACATCACGGACGAGTAGTCCGTGATCAGCCCGTCCGCGAGCGCCAGCAGCGGAGTGATGTCGTGGTGCTTGGACACGTCGATCACCCGGCCCGCGACCGACGGCGGCAGCGTCACGCTGTTGAGGTAGTGGGTGCGCACCAGCAGCGTGAAGCGGTCACCGAGCCGGTCGGCGAACTCCTCCACGTCGAAGGGGAACTCGAAGCCCTCCACCGTGCCGTCCGCGCTCGCCCGGAAGGTCGGCGCGTACAGCAGCACCTTCTTCTCCGGGTCGATCCCGAACTCGCCGGCCAGGGCGCCGCGGACCCGCTCGCCGCTCTGCGCCTCGGAGCGGTGGGCCGCGACCAGGGCGTCGTTGCGCGGGTAGCCCGTGCGCAGCAGCACCTCGTCACGCAGCCGGAAGCCCTTGGCGAGGGTGCGGGCGTCGTGCTCGGAGCGGATCAGGAAGTGGTCGAAGCGGTCGACGGCCTCCTGGAAGCGCGCCTGCCCGGCCTGGTCCTGCGCCTTGGTGCGGGGCTCGTGGAAGCCCATCCGCTTGAGGGCCGAGCCGTGCCAGGTCTGGATGTACGTGGTCCCCGGGCGCTTGGCCAGCGCCAGCGGGAAGCCCTGGTTGTCCACCCAGTACTCGGCCTGCGCCAGCGCCCGCAGGTAGGCCCAGCTCCAGCGCCGCACCAGGGTGGCCTCCTTGGGGAAGCCGGTGGGCTTGCCGCCCGCGTGCGACCAGATCGCCTCGAACTGCGCGCCGGAGCGCACCAGCTCCTCGTAGATCGCCTTCGGGCTGTCGCTGTACTGCTTGCCCATGTGGCTCTCGAAGACGACCGTTCCCTTCTTGATGGGCAGCTTCGAGAAGACCTCGTGGTAGACCTTCACCTTCTGCTCGCCCGAGCCGAGGTTGCGGCGGGCCCGCAGGGCCTTGCGCAGGCTCCGCTTGACCACGCCGGCGGCCTTGCCGTGCATCGCGCCGTCGATCAGCGCCTGGGTGCGCACGGCGGCGGCGCCCTCGGCGGTCAGGACGTAGGAGAGGTTGCCCTTCTTGGTCATCTCCGGCTCGAAGCGGTCGGAGACCAGCCGGGTCAGCCTCGGGCGCACGCGCAGCCGGGCCGCCTTCTCCAGGTCGACCTCGCCGACGGAGACGCGGGTGGTGAGCCGGTCCTTGCCGACCGTCAGCTTCAGGCGGACGTCCCAGACCGCGTCGATGATGCCGAGCGGGCGGACGGTGCCGCGGATGTCGGCCGTGGTGTTCCACTCGATCGTGTCCCCGGCGTGTCGCACGGTGGCCACCGGGAAGCTGAACGAGCGGACGCCGATCTGCCGGCGGGCGCGGAACTCCAGCGTGGCCTTCAGCGCCGCGTCGGGTCGGATCCGGCCCAGCGGATTCACGATGGCGCCCGACAGGGTGACCGTGCCGCGGCCGTCGTCCTCGTACGCGGTGAGGCGGTTGCCCAGCGCGAGGGAGGCGAGCGGCGCACCGGCGTAGGACTGGTTGGTGACGTCCAGTATCCGGCGGGCCTCGTCCGCGTCGGGACCGTCGATGTGCCGGTCGCACCAGTAGACGCGCCCGTCGCGCTCGGCGAGCGGGGACGTGAGCCGGCCGTGGTTGGTCATGGCGTCGGCGGCGGGCAGGAGGTTGTCCCAGTCCTCCTTGCCGAGCAGGTAGGCGCAGATGGCCTGGAGGTTGCTGACGTTGTCGTACGCCGCCGGGTCGATGCCTGCCAGGTAACCGTTGGCGAGCCGGGCGAACTCCTGGCGGTAGGCGTCATCGAGCAGCGGCAGGTCGCGCAGGTGGAGCACCAGGTCGTGCTTGAGGAACTTGGCGTCCTTCGCGGACTTGATCTCCGCGTGGCCCTTGGACGCCAGCAGTTCGTCGACGCGGCGGTGGATCTCCATCCGGTGGACGAAGTTCTCGATCTCGTGGCGCCGGTTGCTGATCGACTTCGCCGAGGCGCTCTCGAGCACGTTCCAGTAGTAGACGTGGTTCGGGATGAGCGTGATGCGGCGGGCGGCGACGTAGGCCTGCGCGGAGAAGAGCAGGTCCTCGTAGTGGATGCCGACCGGGAACTCCAGGCCCTGCTCCAGCAGGAACGCGCGCCGGTAGCACTTGTTCGTGGAGAGGGTGTCGTAGACCAGCAGGTCCGGGTACTCGGTGATCGATTCCAGCGTGCGGGTGCGCGCGTAGATCCACGGGTACCACTCGGTGGTCTTGCCCGAACGGCTGTCGAGGTGGACCCGGACGCACATGCCGGAGACCAGGTCGGACCCGGTCCGCACGGCGGCGTCCAGCATGTTGCGGCAGGCATTGCGTTCCAGCACGTCGTCGCTGTCCAGGAACATGACGTAGGTGCCGGTGGCTTGTTGGATGCCGTGATTGCGCGGAGCGCCGCAGCCCCCGCTGTTCTCCGGCAGCCGGAAGGCGCGCACCCTCCCCGGATGCGCGGATTCGAGCTTCTGGGCGACCGCGTAGGACCCGTCCTTGCTGCAGTCGTCCACGATCACGACCTCGACCCCGTGCAGGGTCTGGTCCAAAACCGACTGGACGGCTGCCGGGAGACGCTCTGCGTCGTTGTAGACGATGACGACCACGGAGACGTCAGGCACGTGCACCTCGATCCCTCTGTTTCATTGCGTTTATCCCGTCAAAGCTACCCTGTGCCGCACTCGTGCCCAGCAGGGCGGCCACCGCCGTGCATACTTCTAACGAAGAGGTGAGTGGCAGGTCCGGTCGCCGTAAATCACCCGTTCGGACCGCAGGAAGTGTTCATGAAGCTGTCTGTAGTAGTCCCTTGCTACAACGAAGAAGCCGTCATCGACAGCTTCGACACGGAGATTCGCAAGGTCCTGGACGCGCTGCCCGTCGAGTACGAGGTGTGCTACGTCGACGACGGTAGCCGTGACGGCACCCTCGGCAAACTCCGCAAGATCGCGGCGCAGTACACCGACCAGACCCGCTACGTCTCCTTCAGCCGCAACTTCGGCAAGGAGGCGGGCATGCTCGCCGGCCTGCGCGAGGCGACCGGCGACGCCGTGGTCATCATGGACGCGGACCTCCAGCACCCGCCGGAGCTCATCGCCACCATGCTCGACTACTACCGGCTGGGTCACGACCAGATCATCGCCCGCCGCACCCGCGAAGGGGACAAGAAGGTCCGCACGGCGCTGAGCCGCCTCTACTACCGGGGCATCAACCGCTGGGTCGACGTGGAGCTCACCGACGGCGTCGGCGACTTCCGGCTGCTGTCCCGCCCGGCCGTGGACGCGCTGCTGTCGCTGCCCGAGTACAACCGCTTCTCCAAGGGCCTCTTCTCCTGGATCGGTTTCGACACGGTCCACTTCGACTACCGCAACGCGCAGCGCGAGGCCGGCGAGACGAAGTGGAAGTTCGGCGCCCTGCTGAACTACGGCATGGACGGGCTCATCTCCTTCAACAACCGGCCGCTGCGCATCGGCATCTGGTCGGGCGTGTCGCTGGTGGCCCTCACGGTGCTCTACGCCCTGTTCATCGCCGTCATGGCGATGACCAACGGGGTGGAGTCCCCGGGTTACGTCACGATCGTCGCGCTCATCGCGGGCCTGGGCGGCGTTCAGATGATCATGCTGGGTCTGATCGGCGAGTACATCGGCCGCATCTACTACGAGACCAAGCGCAGGCCGCACTTCCTGGTCAAGGAGGCGCACGGCGCCGACCGGACGGCCGGCCCCACGGAGGCCCGGGACGCCCGGGACGCGCTGCGGCCCGCGGCCCAGGCCGTGGTCGCGGAGCGAAGCAACTGATGTCGCGCACGACGAACGGCCGGCCGGGGCAGCTCAGCGGGCAGCCCGACGCCCAGCCGAGCGGGCAGCCCGCCGCCGACCGGAAGGCCAAGCTGGGCCAGCTCATCCGGTTCGGCCTGGTGGGCGGGGTCAACACCGGGACCTTCTTCCTCCTCTACCTGCTCCTGCACCCGTGGATGCCGTACTTCGCCGCCTACTCCCTCGCCTTCGTGCTGGCGATGGTCGGCTCGTTCTTCATGAACACGTACTTCACCTACAGGACCCGGCCGACCTGGAAGAAGTTCCTGCTCTTCCCGCTGACCAACATCACGAACTACGTGATCCAGTCCGCGGGCCTGTACGCGCTGGTGACCTGGGCGGGCATGAACACCAAGATCGCGCCGCTCGTCGCGGCCGTCGTGGCCATCCCCTTCACCTTCGTCCTCTCCCGCAAGATCCTCATTCCGGGGACGGCCGGGGCGGCCGGGGACGCGGAGCAGACCCACAGCGCGTCCACGGTCTGAAACCGGCGGGCGTCCCGGCCCGGGCACCCCGTAGATTGAGCGGGCAGGTTCACAAGGCGGGTCAAGGGTCAGGGGACAGAAGTGTCAGCGGCTAGGCAGGGTGTGCTCGACGCGCGCAGGATCGTGGTCAAGGTCGGCTCCTCCTCCCTGACCACGGCGGCCGGCGGACTCGACGCCGACCGGGTGGACGCGCTGGTCGACGTACTGGCCAAGGCGCGCAGCGGCGGCGAGAAGGAGATCGTCCTGGTCTCCAGCGGAGCCATCGCCGCCGGACTCTCCCCGCTCGGCCTGCGCCGCCGCCCCACCGACCTGGCCCGCCAGCAGGCTGCCGCGAGCGTGGGCCAGGGCCTCCTCGTCGCCCGCTACACGGCCTCCTTCGCCCGGTACGGCGTACGCGTCGGCCAGGTGCTCCTGACCACCGACGACACGAGCCGGCGCGCGCACTACCGCAACGCCTACCGGACCCTGGACCAGCTCCTGGCCATGGGGGCGCTGCCCGTCGTCAACGAGAACGACACCGTCGCCACCGACGAGATCCGCTTCGGCGACAACGACCGCCTCGCCGCACTCGTGGCCCACCTGGTCCGCGCCGACCTCCTCGTCCTGCTCTCGGACGTCGACGGCCTCTATGACGGGGACCCGTCCCAGCGCGGCACCAGCCGCATCGACGAGGTGCACGGCCCCGGGGACATCGCCCACGTCACCATCGGCAGCGTCGGCAAGGCGGGCGTCGGCACCGGCGGCATGGCCACCAAGGTCGAGGCGGCGCGCATCGCCGCGGCGGCCGGCATCCCGGTCGTCCTGACCTCGGCCAGCCAGGCCGCGGACGCCCTGGCCGGGCGGGCGACCGGCACCCTCTTCCACTCCACCGGACGCCGCTCCACGGACCGGCTGCTCTGGCTCCAGCACGCTTCGACCCCGCAGGGACACCTCGTCCTGGACGACGGCGCCGTCCGCGCCGTGACCGAACGCGGCAGCTCGCTGCTGCCCGCCGGGATCGCCGCGGTCGAGGGCGACTTCGTCGCCGGGGACCCCGTGGAACTGCGCGCGGCCGACGGCCGGGCGGTGGCGCGCGGCCTCGTCAACTTCGACGCCAAGGAGCTCCCGCAGCTCCTCGGCCGCTCCACGCGCGAGCTCGCCCGGGAACTCGGACCCGAGTACGAGCGGGAGGTCGTCCACCGCGACGATCTGGTCCTGCTGCAGGGCTGAGGTTTACGTAAAACCGCCGCGCGGTGGGCCGAGGACTGGTCAACTGTGAGGGGCGGACACGCGTAGCGCAGACAAGGAGGCGGCTGGTGAGACGAGCGCTGACCAGCGTCGGCACCGGGGACGGTGACGTCGGCGGGAGCGGGGAGGACCAGGACGCCTCGCGTCTCTGGCACATCACCCTGAGCGTCTCCGGAAAGCCCGCGCCACTGTGCGACGTACGCCGCGGGCTGGAGCAGCTGGCCCATGACCACCCCTTCCTGCTGACCAGTCGCTACGCCGACGACCACGCTGAGATCCGCTACTGGGAGGAAGCCCGCGACCTCCACGACGCGGCGGCCGTGGCGCTGCGGCTCTGGGGAGAACACCGGTCCTCGGCGAAGCTTCCGCCCTGGGAGATCGTCGGCCTCGAAGTCATCGACCGCGCCACCTACCACCAACGCGTGGCCGAAGGCTACGGCCCACCCCCGGCCCACCCCGTGGGCGTGCACCCCTATTAGACGCGCCGCTCGCGCGGTGAGGCCGGTGAGGCCGGTGAGGCCGGTGAGGCCCCCAAGGGGCCGCACCGCGCGAGCGGCGCGTCAAAGGGGGGTGCCGTCTCGCGGGGTGGAAGCCCATCGGTCCAGGGGCGGGCGGGGATTACCCTGGCGGCATGACCTCGCTCGATGCCACGACCTCGCCCGTGATCGCCACCGCGCGAGCCGCCCGGACCGCCGCCGCGGCCATCGCCCCGCTCCCGCGGTCCGCCAAGGACAAGGCCCTGCTGGCCATCGCGGACGCGCTGGAGGCCCGTACGGCCGAGATCGTCGAGGCCAACGCCGTCGACACGGCGAAGGCGGCCGCCGCCGGGACCAGCGAGACGGTCATCGACCGCCTCACCCTCACCCCCGACCGCATCGCGGCCATCGCCTCCGACGTCCGCGACGTCGCGGCCCTGCCCGACCCCGTCGGCGAGGTCGTCCGCGGCTCGACGCTCCCCAACGGCATCGACCTCCGCCAGATCCGCGTCCCGCTCGGCGTCGTCGGCATCATCTACGAGGCCCGCCCCAACGTCACCGTCGACGCCGCCGCCCTCTGCCTGAAGTCCGGCAACGCGGTCCTCCTGCGCGGCTCCTCCTCGGCCTACGCCTCCAACACCGCCCTCGTCGGCATCCTGCGCGACGCCGTCGCGTCGGCCGGCCTCCCCGCCGACGCCGTCCAGCTCGTACCGGGCGAGTCCCGCGACTCCGTCCGCGAGCTGATGCGCGCCCGCGGCCTCGTCGACGTCCTCATCCCGCGCGGCGGCGCCTCGCTCATCAAGACCGTGGTCGAGGAATCCATCGTCCCGGTCATCGAGACCGGTACCGGCAACTGCCACGTGTACGTGGACGCCCAGGCGGACCTGGCCATGGCCGTGGACATCCTCGTCAACTCCAAGGCCCAGCGCCCCTCCGTCTGCAACTCCGCGGAGACCCTCCTCGTCCACCGGGACATCGCCGACGCCTTCCTGCCCCTCGCCCTGGACGCGCTCGCCGACGCCGGAGTGACCGTCCACGGCGACGAGCGGGTGCTCGCCTACGCCGAGGACTCCACGGTCACCGCGCTGGCCGCCACCGACGAGGACTGGGCCGCCGAGTACCTCTCCTACGACATCGCCGCGGGCGTCGTCGATTCCCTCGACGACGCCGTCGCCCACATCCGCCGCTGGACCTCCGGCCACACCGAGGCGATCGTCACCACCTCGCAGGCCGCCGCGCGCCTCTTCACCCAGCTGGTCGACTCGACCACGGTCGCCGTGAACGCGTCCACCCGCTTCACGGACGGTGGTCAGTTCGGCTTCGGCGCGGAGATCGGCATCTCCACGCAGAAGCTGCACGCCCGGGGCCCGATGGGGCTTCCCGAGCTCACCTCGACCAAGTACATCGTCACCGGCGACGGTCACGTACGGTAGTCGGCCCCTGAACACGGTGTGGCCGGATTTCGGCCTACACCCTGCCCAAAGGTGCCCCTCAGGTCTACGCTGGTCTCGTGCCGGACGACGTGGGGGGCAAACCGTTCCCGGACGACGGGGAGCCCGACGACGACCGCGGAGGCGCGGACAAGGACTTCGCCTCCGTGGTGTTCGACGAGGACTTCGTCCGGAACGCCGAGATCCGTGAACCGAGCGCCGCAGAGCGCCAGCGGGCCGGCGAGCGGGCGCGCGCCGAGGCGGCCGAGGCCGCCCGCGCGGCCTTCGCCGGCGGCTGGACGGGCGACGAGGACTACGACGCGTACGCCTACGGCGGCGCCGACGGCTACCACTCCGAGGACTCCGGCTGGGAGCACGGCCACGGAGTCGCCTCGCCGGAGGGCCCGTACGGCGCCTACGGAGGCAGCCTGCGCCCCTACCGCGGCCGCTCCCCATGGCTGCGCCCGGTCGCGTGGGTGCTCGCCTTCGTGATGGGCCTCGGCATGATCGCACTCGCCTTCAGCGCCGTGTACCGCAGCGCGGCGAGCGACACGGAGCAGGCTCCGGCCCCCGCCAGCACTCCGATGGGCGAAGTCGCCGGCGCCGGAGCGTTTATGGACCGCGTCAGCCGCCAACCCTGAAGGTACGACCCCGCTCCCCATTCGCCGGAGCGGGGGCTTCTCTGGAGCGGGGACAGCGGGGAGAAGCGATGGCCATGCCAGGAGATCCGCCGAACGGCACCCCCGAGGGGGCCGGCGGGGCCGACGACGAGTTCCGGGCCGACGAGTACCGGTCGGTGGTGTTCGACGAGGACTTCGTCAGGGCCGCCCGGCTCCAGGAGTTCTCCGCGCAGGAGCGCATGGGCGAACACGCCCGCGCCGTACGGAGCCGCTCGATCTGGTCGAGCGGCGCAGGCCATCCGGGATCCCGGAGCGGCTCCGGCGGGGCGGCCCGGCAGGGCCGGATCATCGTGCTGTGCATCGCCCTGGCGCTCGCCGGCGCCGTCTACATGGGGCTGCGCAACCCCTACGTGCCGCCCGCCGGGGACCCGGCTGCGGCGATGAGCGGCACCGTCGTCCCGCTCGCGCCCTCCGAGCCCGTGCCGGGCGGCCGGCCCGCCGACCTGTACGCGCACAGTCCGGCGGCGCAGTACCGCGTCGGGGCGGCCGGGATCACCTTCCCCGGCGTGCGCCGTACCCGCCACTTCAGCGAGGAGCAGGTCCAGACCGCGCTCACCATCGCCAAGGACTACCTGGTGCAGTCCTCTCTGGACCCCGACGTGCTCTCGGGCGAGGCCTCCCGGCCGGTGCGCGTCCTGCTCGACCCCGACCAGCTGGCGCAGTTCGACCAGAGCATGCTGGCGCCGTCCGGCAACGGGCGGCACGCCGTCACCGGCTGGCTGGTCCGCTTCGACCCGGCCACCGCTGTGGTGGCCGACACCCGGGTCCGGGTCAGCGGGGTCCTCGCCGCCGCGGAGGCCGCCCCGAACGCGCTGGAGGTGACCTCCGACCACACCTTCGTCTACGCCGTGCGCCCCGCCACCGGCCAGCCGGCCGCGGCCGACGGGGCCTCGCTCTTCACCGTCCGCCGCGAGCTGCGGCTGCGCTTCGACCGCGACGACCTCACGGCCCGGCGGGCGGAGCTCGTCTCGGCCTACGTGATGGCGGGCCCGCAGGCCTGCTCCGCCGACCCGGCCGGAGGCTTCCGCCCGCTGACGGCCGGCGCCGGGCCGACCACCACCGGGCCGGCCGCGACCGACCCGTACGCCAGTGGCAGTCCGCGCCGCACGGCCGGGCTGTGCGGGGTGCTCGCGCCGACGGCAACACCGGCGGCCACCCCGGGGGAGGGCGTCAGCCCTGCTCCGTAGCCCCGCCCTTGCCGGTGTCCTTGCCCGTGCCCCGGTCCTCGCTGCTGCCGCTGCTGCTGCTGCTGCTGCTGCCGCCCGAGCCCGAAGCGCCGCCCGCGGCGCCCGTGAACCGGTCCCGCAGCTTCCCGCCCAGGTCCGCCGTACCGCCGGCGATGTCGCCGACCAGCTTCATCAGCGGGTCCTTGCTCGTGCGCACCGTGTCGGCGTAGTGCGAGGCGGACTGCCGGAAGGAGTCGGTCACCGAGGTGTCCTTGTCGTCCTCGCGCCGCGGGTAGTGGCCGTCCAGGATCCGCTGGTGGTCCCGGTTCTGCGACCACTTCTTCAGCTCGGCCGCCCGCACCGTCGTGAAGGGGTGCGTCCGGGGCAGCAGGTTGAGGATCTTCAGCACGGAGTCGCGCAGGTCGCCGCCCTGCTCGTACTCCTCGGCCTGGGCGAGGAAGGCGTCGACATTCATCTCGTGGAGGTGGTTGCCGCCCGCCAGCTTCATCAGCCCGCGCATCGAGGCGTGCACGTCCTGCCCCACCAGCAGCCCCGCCCGGTCCGCGGACAGCTCCGACTTGCGGAACCACTCCCGCAGCGCCGTCACGATCCCCATGATCGCCACATTGCCCAGCGGGATCCAGGCGACTTTGAGCGCCAGGGTCGTCAGGAACAGCAGGATCGTGCGGTACACGGCGTGCCCCGACAGGGCGTGGCCCACCTCGTGGCCCACCACCGCCCGCATCTCCTCCTCGTCGAGCAGCTCGACGAGGCCCGTGGTCACCACGATGATCGGCTCGTCCAGCCCGATGCACATGGCATTGGGCTTCGGGTCCTGCTGCACGTACATCTGCGGGACCTTCTCCAGGTCCAGGATGTAACAGGCGTCCAGGAGCATCGTGTGCAGGTGCGGGAACTGCGTCTCGCCCACCCGGACGGAGTCCGACAGGAAGAGCAGTCGCAGACTGCGCTCGGGCAGCAGCCCGCTCAGTGCCTTGAAGACCGTGTCGAAGCCGGTCAGTTTGCGCAGGGCCACGAGCGCGGACCGGTCCGCCGGATGCTCGTACGCCCGTGAGGAAATACCGGGGAACCTCTTACGGTCCCGCGCCGGTGCCTTTTCGAATCCCGTCCCTGTCATAGCGCCCTCCCCGTCGATGTGTGCGGCCGCCCGCCCGTCTATCCTCTCCAACGCCTGAGTCGACGTGAGCGTGCCCCAGGCCCCCGCATACGATGTGAGCGAAATCTCCGCCCGCTCCCCGACTCGATAGGTACCTGCCTGATGAGCCTCGCCTCCACCGCCCACAACCTGGTCGTCCTCGCCTCCGAGGGAGCCGAGAAGCACGGCGGCAACCACGACAGCCTGAACCCGTACCTGACCGGTGGCGCCGCCTTCGGCATCCTGCTGCTGATGCTGTGGGTCACCACGCGCCTGAACCGGGACCGCTGAACCTCCGAAGGCTCGGCGTACTCGCTGCGCCGAGTACGAGCCCGTAGGCGGGTCCCTGCCGCGCCACCGGGCCAGTAGGCTCTGCGCTCATGGGAGAGCAGGAAATGCCTACCGGCCCGGTCAAGCGCAGGCTCGGCGTGATGGGCGGGACATTCGACCCGATCCACCACGGACACCTGGTGGCCGCCAGTGAGGTGGCCGCGCTGTTCCACCTCGACGAGGTGATGTTCGTACCGACCGGCGAGCCGTGGCAGAAGTCGCAGCGCGCCGTGTCGTCCGCCGAGGACCGGTATCTGATGACGGTCATCGCGACCGCCTCGAACCCGCAGTTCTCGGTGAGCCGCATCGACATCGACCGCGGCGGCCCGACTTACACGATCGATACCCTGAGGGACCTGAGCGCCCTCAACGACGACGCCGACCTCTTCTTCATCACCGGCGCCGACGCCCTCGCGCAGATCCTGACCTGGCGGAACGCCGAGGAGCTCTTCGCCCTCGCGCACTTCATCGGCGTCACCCGGCCGGGCCACGTGCTCACCGACGACGGCCTGCCCGAGGGAGGCGTCTCCCTCGTGGAGGTGCCGGCGCTGGCCATTTCGTCCACGGACTGCCGTGCACGCGTGGCCAAGGGGGATCCTGTCTGGTACCTCGTGCCCGACGGCGTGGTCCGCTACATCGACAAGCGTGAGCTGTACCGGGGAGCCTGAGCTTCCGGAGAGAGGGGCCCCGCGGTGAACGACCGACACGAGCCGTACGACCCGTATGCCGGCCAGGAGCAGCAGCTCGTCGGCTACGACGTGTACGGGCGGCCGGTGTACGGCCGGGTGCCCGCGCAGCCCGCCCCCGACCCGGCGCCCCCCTATCAGCAGCAATCGCAGCAGCAGCAATCGCAGCAGCAGTACGAGCAGGGCTACGGCTACGACTACCAGGGGTACGGCGGGCAGCAGCCCCAGCAGTACTACCCGCCGCAGCAGTCGCAGCAGTCCCAGCAGTCCCAGCAGCAGTATCCGCAGGCCTCCCAGGCCCCGCAGTACGGGTACGACACCCAGGGTGTCCCGCAGTACGACACCCAGGCCACCCAGCAGTGGATCCCGCAGCAGGCCGCCCCCGAGGCCCCGGCGCAGGCGCCCCTGCGGGCCCCCGTGCCCGAGCCGGAGTTCCGTCCCGCCGCCGCGCAGGTCCCGGAGCCGCGCCGGGCCGGGGGGCCGGGCGCGCAGGAACAGGGGCAGGAGCAGGGGCAGGAGCAGGGGCCCTCGTACCGCACCGAGCAGTTCGCCTTCATCGACCAGGAGGACGAGGAGTCCGAGGACGTCATCGACTGGCTCGCCTTCACGGAGAGCCGGACCGAGCGCCGCGAGGAAGCCCGCCGACGCGGCCGCAACCGGGTGGTGGCGCTGATCGTCGTGCTGGCCCTCTTCGTCGTCGCCGGCCTCGGCTACCTCTGGTACGCGGGCAAGCTGCCGTTCCTGGAGGCCCCCGGCAAGGCGTCGAACGGCGCGACCGCCTCGGGTCCGCAGAAGCGCGACATGATCGTCGTGCACCTGCACAACACCCGGAAGGGCGGCACCTCCACGGCGCTGCTCGTCGACAACGTGACCACCAAGCAGGGCGCCACCGTCCTGGTGCCGAACACCCTGAACGTCTCCAAGGACGACGGCACCACCGCCCAGCTGGGCAAGGCCGTCGCGGACGGGGGCCTGGGCGTACGGGAATCCCTCGACTCGGTCTTCGGCACCCGCATCGGCGGCACCTGGCGCCTGGACACCCCCTTCCTGGAGACCTTCGTCGACCTGGTCAGCGGCATCGAGGTCGACACCGACGTGGCCGTCCCGGCGGACGACGCGGCGAAGGTGCCCGCCGTCGGCAAGGGCCCGAAGCAGAGCCTCAGCGGGGCGATGGCCGTCGCGTACGCCACGTACCGGGCGCCGGGCGAGCCGGAGGCCAAGCAGCTGGACCGGCTCGGCAAGGTCCTGCTGGGCCTGCTGCGCAAGGTGCCGAGCGATCCGAAGGCCGCGGCGATGACGGTGGAGACCACCGGGCAGATCCTGGACCCGGCGCTGAACGCGCAGACGCTGGGCGCCCTGCTCGCCAAGCTCGGCGAGCACGCCAAGGTGGGCGCGTACCGCACCGACCTGCTCGGGGTGAAGCCGGACGGCGGCCTCACGGACGACGCCAACAAGAAGGTCGTCAAGGAGGTCCTCGGCGGCTCCGTCACCGAGGCCCAGCCCGGGGCCCTGCCGCGGGTCGGCCTGAAGGACGCGACCGGCGACGGCAAGACGAACACGGCGGCGAAGGCGGCCCTGCTCAACGGCGGCTACACCCTGGTGGACGGCGGCAAGGCCGACAAGACGGTGCCCGCGTCGCAGATCACGTACCAGGACGACGCGCAGCGGGACAAGGCGATCGAGGTCGCCAAGACGCTGGGACTGCCCGAGACGGCCGTGAAGAAGGCCGAGAACGCGGTGAACGCGGACATCGTGGTGACGCTGGGCAAGGATTACAAACCGTCCTGACCCCTCCCGAGGCCTGCTGCCGCCCACCGCGGCGGGGCCCGTCGGGTACGGCTCCGCCCGCGCGGCACGCTGCGCGCGGGCGGTGTCGGCGGTACATGAGACCCTTGTAAGGATCTGCCCGCCAACCCGAAAGCATGGCCAGTGACCGCCACGGACCGCTCCATCGAGCTCATCACCGCCGCCGCCCAGGCCGCGGCCGACCGGCTCGCGCACGACATCATCGCGTACGACGTCAGCGACGTGCTGTCGATCACCGACGCCTTCCTGCTCGCTTCGGCGCCCAACGACCGCCAGGTCAAGTCGATCGTCGACGAGATCGAGGAGAAGCTCCTGAAGGAGCTGGGCGCCAAGCCGGTGCGCCGCGAAGGCGACCGCGACGCCCGCTGGATCCTGCTCGACTACATCGACATCGTCGTCCACGTGCAGCACAGCGAGGAGCGCGTCTTCTACGCGCTGGAGCGCCTGTGGAAGGACTGCCCCGAGATCGACCTCCCCGAGGACGCCAAGCTCACCAAGGGCAAGGCCGAGGAGCACGCCGCGCTGCGCGCCGCGCAGGGCGACGACGAACTGGACGGTGATCTGTTCTGAGCGCGACCCACGACGGCACGACCGGTGACGGCACGACCGGTGGCGGAACAACCGGTGGCGGAACAACCAGCGGTAACAGCCGTACCAGCCGCAAGATCGTCCTGTGGCGGCACGGCCAGACCTCGTGGAACCTGGAGCGCCGCTTCCAGGGCTCCACGGACATCGAGCTGACCGAGGCCGGTGTGGCGCAGGCGCGCCGTGCCGCCAGGCTGCTCGCTTCGCTGAAGCCCGACGCCATCGTCGCCTCTGACCTGATGCGCGCCGCCGCCACGGCTGCCGAGCTGGCGGCCGTCACGGGTCTGGCGGTGACGCACGACGAGGCGCTGCGCGAGACGTACGCCGGCGAATGGCAGGGCCTCACGCACGACGAGATCCTGGACAAGTACGGCGACCAGTACGCGGCGTGGAAGCGCGGCGAGGCGGTCCGCCGTGGTGGCGGCGAGCTGGAGACCGAGGTCGCCGACCGGGCCGCGCCGGTGGTGCTGGCGCACGCCGACCGACTGCCCCCGGGCGGCACGCTCGTGGTGGTCAGCCACGGCGGCACCATCCGTACGACGATCGGCCGCCTGCTGGGCCTGGACTCGTACTACTGGGAGGGCCTGGGCGGGCTCTCCAACTGCTGCTGGTCCGTGCTGGGCGAGGGCGCGCGCGGCTGGCGGCTGATGGAACACAACGCCGGCACGCTGCCCGAACCGGTGCTCGGCGACGACGACTGAGCCCGCCCCCGGAGCGGCTCCCACCCGGATTTCACTTTCCGGCTGGTCACAGGCTAGAGTTCTTCTTGTTCGCAGCGCAGAACACCGGAAACGGGGGGAGCGCGGCGGAGAGCGGGGCTATAGCTCAGTTGGTAGAGCGCCTGCATGGCATGCAGGAGGTCTGGAGTTCAATTCTCCATAGCTCCACAATGAAGATCCCGTCCCCAACAGGGGGCGGGATCTTTGCTTTTGTCCACAGCTGCCCGAGCGGGCACCGGCATGGCAGAATCGGACGGCCGGAGGGGGACGACGACGGCCCGACGCGGGAGGGAGTCGCTGACGGATGGGTGCACACCGGCGGCGGTGCGACTGGTGCAACAACGGAACGCCGATCGTGCGGGACATGGAGCCGGTCAACCCCGACTACCAGTACTGGTGCGAGGAATGCGCGCGGGCGCTGATCATAAAAGGCGACCCGATCGAGACGTACCGCGAGCTGGAGGGTGAGCCGATCTACGGGCGACTGCTCGACGAGCACTGCACGCTGAAGCGGTTCTACCAGTTCGCCCGTGCGTGACGCGGGGACCTGCGACGCGTCGGTAGCCGGGAGTCGGGCCATGTGACGAACTGCCACGAAGCGGACATGGCCCGGGGCTCGCGGAAACCGATTTTTGGAGCAGGGCCATCACCGTGTAATGTTTGGGATGTCGCCAAGGGGAACCGGAAACGGGCCACGAAGCGGCAGGCAAGACAAGGGGCTATAGCTCAGTTGGTAGAGCGCCTGCATGGCATGCAGGAGGTCTGGAGTTCAATTCTCCATAGCTCCACAGTGAAGAAGCGGGCCACCGGAAACGGTGGCCCGCTTCTCGTCGTGCGTCCACCGGCCGGAAGGGCCGAGCACCGCTGGGGGCCACTGCGGTACCCTGACGCCATGCGTGCCGTACGCCTTCTGCTTACCGAGCCGCGCTGAACAGTTCCGACCCCACGAAGCGGTCGGCCCCGGCGCGGCGCCCCCTCCTGTGCGAGGGGTTTTTTCGTTTGGGCAGCAGAGACGGCAGAGACGATCGATGGAGCTTCAGGAATCATGAGCGAGACGAACACCCCGGCCCCCGAGGCGGCCGAGGCGCACCGTTACACGGCTGCCATGGCCGCCGACATCGAGGCACGCTGGCAGGACGTATGGGACGCGCAGGGTACGTACGAGGCCCCGAACCCGACCGGTGACCTGGCCGGTACCGAGTCTCAGGCCGCGGCCGTGGTGGCGCGCCCCAAGAAGTTCATCATGGACATGTTCCCGTACCCCTCGGGCGCGGGCCTGCACGTCGGCCACCCGCTCGGGTACATCGCCACCGACGTCTTCGCCCGTCACCAGCGGATGACCGGCCACAACGTCCTGCACACCCTGGGCTTCGACGCCTTCGGCCTGCCGGCCGAGCAGTACGCCGTGCAGACCGGTACGCACCCGCGCGTGTCGACCGAGGCGAACATCGAGAACATGAAGGTCCAGCTGCGCCGGCTGGGCCTGGGCCACGACAAGCGCCGGTCCTTCGCGACGATCGACCCGGACTACTACAAGTGGACCCAGTGGATCTTCCTGCAGATCTACAACTCCTGGTACGACGCGGACGCCGCGAAGGCCCGGCCCATCGCCGAGCTGGTGGCCTCCTTCGAGGACGGCTCCCGCGAGCTGCCCGGCGGAGCCTCCTGGGCCGCGCTGAGCGCGGGCGAGCGCGCCGACGTACTGAACGGGTACCGGCTGGCGTACGCCTCGGACGCGCCGGTCAACTGGTGCCCCGGGCTGGGCACCGTACTGGCCAACGAGGAAGTCACCGCCGACGGCCGGTCCGAGCGCGGCAACTTCCCCGTCTTCAAGTCCAAGCTGAGCCAGTGGAACATGCGGATCACGGCCTACGCCGACCGCCTGATCGACGACCTGGACGCGCTGGACTGGCCCGAGGCCATCAAGCTGCAGCAGCGCAACTGGATCGGCCGCAGCGAGGGCGCGCGCGTGGACTTCGCCGTCGGGGACGGTGACGCCATCACCGTGTTCACCACCCGCCCCGACACGCTGTTCGGCGCCACCTACATGGTGCTGGCCCCCGAGCACGAACTGGTCGGGAAGATCGTCCCGGCCGAATGGCCCGAGGGCACCCACCAGCTGTGGACCGGCGGCAACGCGACCCCGGCCGAGGCCGTGGACTCGTACCGCAAGCAGGCCGCCGCGAAGTCGGACGTCGAGCGGCAGGCCGAGGCCAAGGACAAGACCGGTGTCTTCACCGGCGCGTACGCGACCAACCCGGTCAGCGGCGACCTGGTCCCGGTCTTCATCGCGGACTACGTGCTGATGGGCTACGGCACCGGCGCGATCATGGCCGTCCCGGCGCACGACAGCCGTGACTTCGAGTTCGCGCGCGCCTTCGAGCTGCCGATGCGCTGCGTCGTCCAGCCCACGGACGACCGCGACGCCGACCCGCTGGAGTGGGAGGACGCGTTCTCCTCGTACGACGGCACGATCGTCAACTCCACGGGCGAGGGCATCACGCTGGACGGCCTGGGCGTGGTCGAGGCCAAGGCCGCGATCACCGACTGGCTGACCGGGCGCGGCATCGGCGAGGGGACCGTCAACTTCCGGCTGCGCGACTGGCTGTTCAGCCGCCAGCGCTACTGGGGCGAGCCCTTCCCGATCGTCTACGACGAGGACGGCGTCGCCTACCCGCTGCCCGAGTCGATGCTGCCGCTGGAGCTGCCGGAGGTCGAGGACTACTCTCCGCGCACCTTCGAGCCCGACGACGCGGCCTCCCAGCCGGAGACCCCGCTGTCGCGCAACCAGCAGTGGGTCAACGTCGAGCTGGACCTGGGCGACGGGCGCGGGGTGCGCGCGTTCCGGCGCGAGACCAACACCATGCCGAACTGGGCCGGCTCCTGCTGGTACGAGCTGCGCTACCTGGACCCGAACAACTCCGAGGCGCTGGTCGACCCGGCGATCGAGCAGTACTGGATGGGCCCGCGCGAGGGCCAGCCGCACGGCGGCGTCGACCTGTACGTGGGCGGCGCCGAGCACGCGGTGCTGCACCTGCTGTACGCGCGCTTCTGGTCCAAGGTGCTGTTCGACCTGGGGCACGTCTCCTCGGTGGAGCCGTTCCACAAGCTGTTCAACCAGGGCATGATCCAGGCGTACGCGTACACCGACTCGCGCGGTGTGTACGTCCCGGCGGCCGAGGTCGAGGAGCGGGACGGCGGCTACTTCTACCAGGGCGAGCCGGTCAAGCGTGAGCACGGCAAGATGGGCAAGTCCCTGAAGAACGCCGTCACGCCCGACGAGATCTGCGAGGAGTACGGCGCGGACACCCTGCGCCTGTACGAGATGGCGATGGGCCCGCTGGACGTCTCGCGTCCCTGGGACACCCGTGCCGTCGTCGGCCAGTACCGGCTGCTGCAGCGCCTGTGGCGCAACGTGGTGGACGAGGAGACGGGCGCGGTGACGGTCGTCGACGCGGAGCCGGACGAGGCCACCCTGCGCGCGCTGCACAAGGCGATCGACGGGGTCGGCGGCGATATGACGGGACTGCGGTTCAACACCGCCATCGCGAAGATCACCGAGCTGAACAACACCCTGACGAAGGCGGGCCGGCCGCTGGAGCGCTCGGTCGCGGAGCGGCTGGTGCTGCTGGTGGCCCCGCTGGCGCCGCACATCGCCGAGGAGCTGTGGCAGCGCCTGGGCCACGGCGAGTCGGTCGTCCACCAGGACTTCCCGGTCGCGGACCCGGCGTACGTCGTGGACGAGAGCGTCACCTGCGTCGTCCAGATCAAGGGCAAGGTCAAGGCCCGCCTGGAGGTGTCTCCGGCGATCTCCGACGCCGAGCTGGAGCAGCTGGCGCTGGGCGACGAGGCGGTCGTGGCGGCGCTGGGCGGGGCGGAGATCCGCAAGGTGATCGTGCGCGCGCCGAAGCTGGTGAACATCGTCGTCTGACGCGAAGGTCTGATGTTTCCGTCTGACGGGTAGGTCCGACGCTTCCGTCTGACGCGTCTAGGGGTATTCCCGTACGGGCAGGTTGGGGGTTCGATTGGAACCCGCGGCCTGCCCGTGGCGTTTACGGTGGAAGGGACGTAAACGGCTGGGGAAGGGACCCTCATGGAGGCTTTTATCATCGTGGCCCTAGTGCTGCTGTTCGCCTTCCTGGGGCTCGGCGCCTACGTGACGACGAAGGTGGTCAAGGCCGCCGCGCGCGGGGTGGACCGGACCATCAGCCAGGCCCGCCGCACGGTGGAGGACACCACCTTGAAGGCCCGCAGTTTCGGCCAGATCGGTGTCCCCGGCGCGCTGGCCACGTTGCGGCTGGACCTGCGGAACTCGATGCGGGCGACGCAGCAGGCGCTGTACCAGGGGGTCCAGACGGACGCCTCGCTCAAGGAGTCGATCGGGCTGTTCGAGCGGCTGAGCGCGCACGGGCACGAACTCGACGACGAACTGAAGCGCCTTGAGGCGGAGCCCGACCGGCAGCGGATCGCGGCGGTCCTGCCGGACCTGCGGGAGCGCACGGCGCAGATCACGCAGGCATCGGACTCGCTGCGCTGGGCGGCGCGCGACCGCGCGCGGCGCTTCGCGGAGGACGACCTCTCGTACCTGTCGGACCAGATCGACATCGAGTCGGGCGCTCTGAGGGACTGGTCCCGCGCCCCGTCCGACGCCTTCCCCCACTCGACTCCCGCGCCTGGCACTGCTCCTACTCCTACTTCTACTTCTGCTCCGACGACTCCGACATGGAACACCCCCGAGCCCGCGGCCCTCACGGAGCCCACCCCGACCTCCCAGTACCCCTGGCAGAAGACCCGCCGCCCGGAGGCGACGACCTGAGCGGGGTCCGGGGCGGACTCCCAGGTGGCCGGGCGCAGCCCGGTACCCCGCTCCAGCCGGTCCGGCGTTCGAGGACCGGGTCCGGGCAGCGCCCGGGGAACGGTGGGAGGGCGGGTAGGGACCCAGCCCCGAAGGGCCGGACCCCGCCGCCAAAGCCCGGGGGCGGCCCGCCCCGGACCCACCGCCCCGGGCCCAGGTGGGCCCACCACCCCAGGCCCACCCGGACCCACCCGAAGCCGCCGCCGGAGGCCCGCCGGTGGACCCGGGCTGCCGGAACACCTCCACTGCCGGTAACCTCCGCCTCATGTCCCGCCATGTCGCGATCGTCACGGATTCCACGGCCTACCTGCCCCAACCGGCCATGGCGCGGCACGGAATCATCTCCGTCCCGCTGACCGTGGTCCTCGGCGACGAGGCCCTGGAAGAGGGCACCGAGATCTCGGCCAGGAGCCTCGCTCTGGCCCTGCAGAAGCGCCGCTCGGTCACCACGTCCCGCCCCAGCCCCGAGGACTTCGTCCGGGCCTATCGGGCCGCCGTGGAGGCCGGCGCGACGGCCATCGTCAGCCTGCACCTGTCGGCGGAGTTCTCCGGCACCTACGACGCCGCCGTTCTCGCCGCGAAGACCGCCCCGGTGCCCGTCCGCGTCGTCGACACCGGCATGGTCGCCATGGCCCTGGGTTTCTGTGCCCTGGCCGCGGCGGAGGTGTCCGAAGCAGGGGGTTCCCTCGACGAAGCCGTCGCCGCCGCCGAGAAGCGGGCCGCCGGCATGTCCGCGTACTTCTACGTCGACACCCTCGACTACCTCCGCCGCGGCGGCCGCATCGGGGCCGCGCAGGCCCTCCTCGGTTCGGCGCTCGCGGTCAAACCGCTGCTGACGCTGGACGGCGGGCGGATCGAGATGCTGGAGAAGGTGCGTACGGCCTCGAAGGCCATAGCCCGCCTGGAGGAGCTGGCCGTCGAGCGCGCCGGCTCCGGTCCCGTCGACGTGGCCGTGCACCATCTCGCGGCCCCGGAACGCGCGGAGAAACTGGCGCAGAGGCTTCGTGAGCGCATCCCCGGGCTGGTCGAGCTGCACGTCAGCGAGGTCGGTGCGGTGATCGGGGCACATACCGGACCGGGGCTGCTGGCGGCGGTCGTCTCCCCGCGCTGATCACCGGATCGAGTGGCGGAGATATCCACAACCAGGCCTCCATCCACCGGAATTGAAGCTTCCGAACGCGTGTCGGCGATGGGTCCTACCGTCGTGGCATGACTCTTCGTACGCGCACGTCAGGTCCCGTCGGCGCCACCAGTGGCCCCGGCCGTCCCCGTCTCTCCGACAGCCGTCTGCGGCACCGCCGCGGACAGCGACCCGGCCGACCCGATCCCGCGGTGGTGCGCCGCCGGGCCGAGGCACTGCTCGGAGCGGGTCGCCCTCCGGGCGCTCCGCCGCCGGCCGGGGAGGCGCCGGCCGGGGAGGCACCGGCCGGGGAGGCGCCGGCCCAGGCGGCGCCGCAGGTCCGCCGATCCGTCGGGGTGGTGGCCGGGCCGGAGGCTCCGACCCGTCCGGATCCGCTGGTCAGGTCCTATCCGGTGGTCCGGCCCGAGGCGCCTGCCCCGGGTGAGGCGGAGGTCGCGCCCGAAGGGCGGGAGGCGCCCGGCCGGGCTTTACGGGGGCTCGCGCTGCGGGAGCGGCTGCCCTTGTGGCTCCAAACCCGCTGCGGGGTGGAGCCGCGCACGGTGGCGGCCGTCTCGGTGGTGCTCATCGTGGCCGTCGGGTTCGCCGTGCAGCAGTACGGGGCGGCCCGGCCACGGCCGGTGACCGCACCCGCCGTGGTGGCACCCGCGGCTGCCGCCCTTCCGGCCCCGACCACTGCGCGGGCGGGCCCCGGGGCCGGTCCCATCCTGGTGGACGTCAGCGGAAAGGTCCGTGACCCCGGGGTGCGCAAGCTGCCGCCGGGTTCGCGCGTGGAGGACGCCTTGGCCGCCGCCGGGGGAGTGCGGCCCGGGACGGACACCACCGGCCTGAACCGGGCCCGGGTCCTGATGGACGGCGAACAGGTTCTGGTGGGAGCTCCGGCCCCACCGCCGCCGACGGGCCGGGGAGGCCCCGCCTCCGGACCGCTGAGCCTCGGCACGGCCACGGCCGAGCAACTGGACGGCCTGCCGGGGGTGGGCCCGGTCCTCGCGCAGCACATCGTGGACTTCCGCACGGTGCGCGGGGGGTTCCGCTCCGTGGAGGACCTCCGCCAGGTCAACGGGATCGGTGAGCGCCGATTCGCCGACCTGCGCGAGCTGGTGCGTCCGTGAGCCGGCGCGGCGGGCCGGCGCGGGGTCCGGGCGGGCGGGGGCCTGTGGCGCCGGGTCCGGCCGGGGTAGGTGAGGGGGGTTCGGAGGGGCGGGAGCAGGGGGCGGGGAACGCGGGGGCGGGGGACGCGGGGCCGGTGGATGTGCGGTTGGTGGGGCCGGCTGTGGCCGTGTGGGGGGCGGCCGCCGTGGGCCTCGGGATGCCCGTCGGACGGAGCGCCGTCATGGCGGGGCTGGGGGTGGGTGCGGCCGGGCTGCTGATACTGGCGGGCCGGAGGCGCTCCGCACCGTTCCGGACGGCCCTGGCCGCGGTCCTGCTGTGCGCGGCCGCCGGAGCCGGGGTGGCGGGGCTCCAGCGGGCCGAGGCGCGGGCCGGGCCGGTCCCGGAGCTGGCCCGGGAGCATGCGCGGGTGCTGGCTGATCTCACCGTGGGCTCCGATCCGCGGACGGCCCGGACCGGGAGCGGTCCACCGGTGGTGCTGCTCGACGCCGTGGTGACCCGGGTGACCGGGCCCGATGGTGCCCGGACCCGGCTCTCGACCCCGGTGCGGGTGCTGGCGGTGCATCCGGGGTGGGCCCGGCTGCAGCCCTCGACACGGGTCGCGGTCGTGGCCCGGCTGGCTCCGGCGCGGGACGGGGAGCGGGCCGTCGCCCTGCTCCGTCCGGCCGGGGACGCCCCGCCCCGGGTGACCGGCGGGCCGGACGCCGTGCAGCGGATCGCCGGGCGGCTGCGGGCCGGGCTGCGCGAGGTCACCGACGGGCTGGCCCCGGACGCCAGGGCCCTGCTGCCCGGGCTGGTGGTCGGGGACACCTCCCGGGTGGAGCCCGATCTGCACGACGCGTTCCGCGCCACCGATCTGCTGCACCTGCTGGCCGTCTCCGGCTCCAACCTGACCGTGGTGCTCTTCCTGCTCATCGGAGCCCCGGCCCGCGCGCAGCAGGCCGAGCGCGGCGGGCTCGCCCCGCGCCTGGGGCTCTCGCTGCGGGCGACGGCCCTGTGCGGGGTGGCGCTGACCCTGGCCTTCGTGGTGGTGTGCCGGCCGGAGCCCAGCGTGCTGCGGGCGGCGGCCTGCGGCTCGGTCACCCTGCTGGCCATCGCCACCGGGCGGCGCAGGTCCCTGATCCCGGCGCTGGCCGCCGCCGTCCTGCTCCTGGTGCTCTACGACCCCTGGCTGTCCCGGAGCTACGGCTTCCTCCTCTCCGTCCTGGCCACCGGGGCCCTGCTGACGCTGGCTCCCCGGTGGAGCGAGGCCCTGCGGCGGCGCGGGATGCGGCCCCGCCCGGCCGAGGCGCTGGCGGCCGCGGCGGCGGCCCAGGCGGTGTGCGCGCCGGTCGTGGCGGTGCTGTCGGCCCGGGTGAGCCTGGTGGCGGTCCCCTGCAACCTGCTGGCGGAGCTGGCGGCGGGACCCGCGACGATCCTGGGCTTCGCCGCGCTGGCCGCGGCCCCGGTGTGCCGGCCCGTGGCCGAGGTGCTCGCCTGGTGCGCGGGCGTGCCCGCCGGGTGGATCGCCGCCGTGGCCCGGGGCGGGGCGGCGCTGCCCGGGGCGGAGCTGGGCTGGCCCGGCGGGGTGGGCGGAGGGCTGCTGCTCGCCGCGGCCACCTTCGCGGCAGTGGTGCTCGGCAGGCGGGTCCGCCGTGGACGATGGCTCGCCTCCGCCCTGGCCGTGCTGCTGATCCTCGCCGTACTCAGGCCGCCACTGGTCATTCGTACGGTCAAGGGCTGGCCACCGCCCGACTGGATCTACACCCAGTGCGCGGTGGGCCAGGGGGACGCCGCCGTACTCGCGGTCGGCCCGGGTACGGCCGTGGTGGTGGACGCGGGCCCCGAGCCGGGACCGGTGGACGCGTGTCTGAGGGAGCTGGGCGTGAGCCGGGTGCCGCTGATCCTGCTGACGCACTTTCACGCCGACCACGTGGGCGGGTTGGCGGGGGTGTTCAAGGGCCGCTCGGTGGGTGTGGTGCAAGTCACCGGACTGGAAGAACCGCCCGGGCAGGCCGCGTTCGTACGGCGGACGGCGGCCGCAGCGGGGGTCCCCCTCGTCCGCGCCGTGGAGGGGGAGCGGCGCCGGGCCGGGCCGCTGGAGTGGCAGGTGCTGTGGCCGGCCGGAGACGCCTTCCCCGAGGGTCCCAATGACGCGAGCGTGGCCCTGCTGGTGCGCGGCGCGGGCCTGACCATCCTCCTGCTGGGCGACCTCGAACCGGCCTCCCAGCAGGCCTTGCTGAGGAACCATCCGGAACTGGGGCCCGTCGACGTCCTGAAGGTCTCCCACCACGGCAGCGCCCATCAGGATCCCGGACTGCACGAGCGGATCCGGCCGCGCCTCGCGATCGTCCCGGTGGGCGCCGGGAACAGGTACGGGCATCCCGCGGCGGGTACGCTCGCCCGGCTGCGGGAGCTGGGCGCGGCCGTGCTGCGCACGGACGAGGACGGTTCGGTCGCCGTCACCGGCAGCGGCCCGCGACTGCGGGCGTTCCCGGCCATTCGCCGACGGTGCCGTCCCGGGCATACCAGGAGTGACCGCTGCGTTTGCCCGCAACCCGACAGCATGATCGAATGCGTTTTCGCCAGAGCGGTCCAAGCCCACACAGCACGGGGGTGCATAAACCATGTTCAGTCGCAGACGGGGGATGGAGACGGCGGGAAGCGCCAGTCCCCAGACATCCGCGACATTGACGCTTCCTCACACCGCGCGGCTGCTCAGCTGCCGGGTGCTCGACACGGTCCACCAGCCCGTCCGGCAGGCCAAGGTCGAGGTGACCGACCCGATCGGCCGGCGGATCGTCAGCGGGGAGACCGACCCGTACGGCGGTTTCACGGCGGCCGTGCCGGCGGGCGAGTACCGGCTGGCCGTCACGGCCGAGGGGTACGCGCCCTTCCACGGGGCGACGCTGGTGGGGGACCCGGCGCAGCCCGGCACCGGGGAGATCGTCCTGGACCCGGTGGACCCGCCGCTGCTGCCGCAGCCCGGCCACTGGGAGCTCGATCCGGGGCATTCCTCGATCGGGTTCTCGGCCCGGCACATCGGCTTGGCCCGGATCAACGGCCGGTTCAACACCTTCGCCGGCGCGGTACGGATAGCCGACCGCATGGAGGACTCCTCCATGCGCGTGATCATCGACGCGGCGAGCATCGACACGGGGCTGCGGATGCGGGACGACCACCTGCGCTCCGCGGACTTCCTGGACGCGGCCCGCCACCCGACGGTGGAGTTCTACAGCGAGCGGTTCATCCACCGCAGCGGCAGCCGCTGGTCCGTGGCGGGCGCCCTCACCCTCCACGGGGTCAGCCGGTCCGTCACCCTGGACACCCAGTACCTGGGGCTGGGCACCGGCCTGGAGGGCGAGCCGAGGGCGGTCTGCCGGGCGACGGCCGAACTCAACCGCGAGGACTTCACGCTGAACTGGCAGTCGGTGCTGGCACACGGGATCGCGGCGATCGGTGCGAACGTGGAAGTGACCCTGGACGTACAGATCGTCCACAAGGCCTGACCGGGCGGGGTCCGCCGGCCGCACGCGGGGGCCGGCGCCCGCTGTGCCGCGGTGGTCCGCACATCCGCCGGATGCGCGGACCACCGCGGCGGGGAACACCAGGTGCCGAGGGGGCGCGGTCAGCTGCCGGGTGGTGTCGTGTCCGCCGCGTTGGAGGGTGTGGGCACGACTCCGTTCAGCGGGGCCATCACCCAGTGCTCGTTCTCCCAGGTCACCGTCTCGGTCACCCGGACGGGCGCCCGGTCCGTACCGGCCGTGCCGCTGAGCGTGACCCTCCACACGCCGCTGAACTCCGACGCGCGGCTCCAGCTGACGTCCCAGCCCTTCCCGCCGTAGGCGGCGATCCGGGCCTTCGCGTCCTGAGCGCCCGCCGGATGGGCATCGAGCAGCCGGGCCAGGCCGTCCTGGTCGGAGTCGTTGAGCACGCGCACGTACTCCCGGAGGAAACGGTCCTGATCCGCGAGGCCGGCTCCGTCGCCGGCCCGGTCACGGCCGCCGCATCCGGAGAGCAGCGCGGCACAGAGCACGCTCACCACAAGGACGAGGACGCGCACGGCTCCGTCACGTGCGGAACGCGTAGGAGATCGCGTTGGGGTGGGACGCCACAATGCTCGCCACCGACTTCCGGTAGGTGTTGGTGGAATGGTAGGCGAGGTGCCGCACGCCGCTGCTGCTCGTAGGCGCCGTAGTCGTAGCCGGGGGCAGCAGCGCGAGGGCATTGCCTGGCCGACGGTTACGGGGCTTCGAGCCAGCCGTCGTATTCGGCGGCGAGTTCGTCCAGGTCCGTGGCGGCCAGCCGTTCGCGCGGGTCCTCGACGACCACCAGCCACTGGGCGTCCTCGGCGTCGTCCTCGCCGGCGAGGGCGTCGCGGACCAGCTGCGGTTCCTCCGGGAGGCCGAAACGGTCTGCCACCTCCCGCGCCACCTCCTCGGCGGCGTCGCGGTCGGGCAGGACCAGTACATGTCGCACGTTCACCCGGACATTCTCGGCCATGGCGGAGGGGGTGGTGGCAGGGGGCCCGGAAGGTCGGGCCGCGAGGGTCTGTCAGTGCGGCGTGGGATGCTGGGGGCGATGGCCACCAGGAAGAATTCCACCGACGATCCGCTCGCCCCGATCACCCTCGCGGTGGGGCAGGAGGACCTGCTGCTCGACCGCGCCGTGCGGGAGGTCGTGACGGCGGCGCGAGCCGCCGATGCCGACACGGACGTGCGTGACCTCGCCTCCGAACAGCTCCAGCCCGGCACCCTGGCCGAGTTGACCAGCCCCTCGCTCTTCTCGGAGCGCAAGGTGCTCGTCGTACGCAATGCGCAGGACCTCTCGGCCGACACGGTCAAGGAGGTCAAGGCGTACCTCGCAGCGCCGTTCGAGGAGATCGCCCTCGTCCTGCTGCACGCGGGCGGCGTCAAGGGCAAGGGCCTGCTGGACGCGGCGCGGAAGGCGGGTGCCCGCGAGATCGCCTGCCCGAAGATGACGAAGCCGGCGGACCGGCTGGCCTTCGTGCGGGGGGAGTTCCGGACGCTGGGGCGTTCGGCCACGCCCGAGGCCTGCCAGACGCTGGTCGACGCCATCGGCAGCGACCTGCGGGAGCTGGCGAGCGCGGCGGCGCAGTTGTGCGCGGACGTCGAGGGAACGATCGACGAGGCCGTGGTCGGCCGCTACTACACCGGGCGGGCCGAGGCTTCGAGCTTCACCGTCGCCGACCGGGCGGTGGAGGGGCGCGCCGCGGAGGCCCTGGAGGCCCTGCGCTGGTCCCTGTCCACGGGTGTGGCTCCGGTCCTGATCACCAGCGCGCTGGCCCAGGCGGTGCGGGCGATCGGGAAGCTGGCCTCGGCCCCGCGGGGGGCCCGTCCCGGGGACCTCGCGCGGGACCTCGGCATGCCGCCGTGGAAGATCGACCGGGTGCGGCAGCAGATGCGGGGATGGTCTGCGGATGGTGTCGCGGACGCGCTGCGTGCGGTGGCTGACGCGGATGCGGGGGTCAAGGGCGGGGGTGACGACCCGGAGTACGCGTTGGAGAAGGCGGTCGTCGCGGTCGCCCGGGCGGCGCGGGCCCGGCGGGGCTAGGCCCCGGCCTGGCCCCGGAGCGGGACGCTGGGCCTGTGGGCCTGTGGGCCCGTCAGCCCGTAAGGCCCTGCGCCCGTGAGTCCCTGCGCCGGTGAGCCTATGAGGCCCTGCATCCGTGTTGGGTGGGGTTGTCGGGGCCGGGCCTGGTTGGGGCCCCGGGGTGGGGGTCAGTGGGCCATGGCTTGGGTGGAGTTGGGGTCGGGGTGGCCCTTGGGGAGGAGCAAGGGGATGGCCAGGGCCAGGGCCGTGGCCGGGTAGGCCAGGGTGGTGAAGTCGGCCGAGGCGAGGGCGGCGATGGCGATGGCCGCGCCCAGTTCGTGCGAGGTGCCGACCAGGCCGGAGGCCAGGCCCGTGTGGGCGGGGGCCACTTCGGACAGGGCCGAGGTCGTGGCGCACACGAAGGCCGCACCGAGTCCGAGGGCCAGCAGCGCGAAGCCGGGGACCAGGCCCGACCAGAGGCCGCCCAGGGAGGTGAGGGCCGCGCCCGCGGCGGCCACGGTGAACGCCGCCGCGCCGACCGGGCGCCAGCCGAAGCGGGGGAGCAGCCGGGAGCCCAGGTGCGCGCCCGCGGTGGCTGCCACCGCCGCCGGGAGGAAGGCCAGCCCGGTGATCAGGGGGCTGCGCCCGAGGGACTGCTGGATGTGCAGGGAACTCAGGTAGAACCCGGTCACGAGCAGGCCCGCCGCCCCCAGCATCACCGTGCTGCCGCCCAGGAGGGAGCGCCGGCCCGGCATGGCGGGGGGCATCAGGGGGTTGGCGGAGCGGCGCTGCGTCGCGATCAGGAGGGCCAGTACGGCCAGGGCGGCGAGGGTGGGGAGCCAGGAGCGTTCGGTCAGGCCGTAGACGAGTGCGCCCGCGGCCAGGGTCGGCAGGAGGATCGCCGGCACGTTCAGCGGAGCGCTTGCGCGGGCGGGGTCCGCCGTGGCGGACGTGGCGGGGAGCGGGCGGCCGAGCAGGAGCGGTACTCCGAGGAGGGCGACCGCGCCGACGGGCAGGTTGAGGTAGAAGATCCAGCGCCACCCGGGCCCGTCGGTGAGGATCCCGCCGAGCAGGACCCCGAGGGCCGCGCCGGTGCCGCCGATCGCCGCCCATGCGCCGAGGGCGCGGTGCCGGGCCGGGCCCTGGAACAGGGTCGTGACCAGGGACAGGGCGGCCGGCGAGAGCAGCGCCGCGCCGACGCCCTGTGCGGAGCGGGCCGCGATCAGAGTGGCGGCGTCCCCCGCGAGCCCGGAGGCCGCGGAGGCGGCGGTGAAGAGGGCCAGCCCGGTCAGGAAGGTCCGCACCGCACCGAACCGGTCCGCGAGCCGGCCACCGGCCAGCAGGAGGGCGCCGAAGAACAGGGTGTACGCCGTGACGATCCAGGTCAGGCCGGTGCCGGTGAGGGAGAGGTCGGCGCCGATGGCGGGGAGGGCGACGTTCACGACGGTGACGTCGGCGATGAGCATGAACTGGGCCAGGCAGAGGAGGGCGAGGAGGGGGCGGCGGCGCGGGTGGGGCGGTGGGCCGTGGCTCGGGTGGGGGGTCGGGTGCGGGCTCGGGTGGGTGCTCGGGTGGGGGTGTGCGTGCTCGTCGTGGTTCCGGTCGTGCGCGTGCGGGGCGTGCGGGGGCATGGCGAAGTCGCTCCTAAACTTAACATGGGTGTTAGGGATTGAGTATGCAGGCCCGCCCGGGGAATGTGAACAGTGGTGTTAAGTTTGTTGGCATGGTCTCCGACGCACCCCGCCCCCGCCGCGCAGACGCCGAGCGCAACACCGCCGCGATCGTCGACGCGGGCCTCGACTGTTTCCTCGCAGACCCGCAGGCGAGCATGGCCGCGATCGCTCGCGCCGCCGGCGTCAGCCGCGTCACGCTCTACTCGCACTTCCCGACCCGGGAAGCCCTCCTCGACGCCGCCCTGGACCGGGCCGTCGGTGAGGCCGCGGCCACACTGGAGGCGCTCGGGGGTGAGGATGCGGCGGCCGGGGGAGGCGCCGCCGGGGAGGGTGGGGTGGAGGAGGCCCTCGGGGTGCTCATTCGCAGTTCGTGGCGGGTCCTCGACCGGCACTCCGCGGTGTTCGCGGCCGTCTCGGCGGCGCTGCCGCCCGAGCGGTTGCGCGAGCGCCACGACCGGATCCTCGCCCCCGTCCGCCGGCTGATCGGCCGGGGCCGGGAGAGCGGTGAGCTGCGCGCGGACCTGTCCGCGGACTGGCTGGTCACGGTCGTCTACAGCCTGGTCCACGCGGCCGCCGCCGAGGTCCAGGCCGGACGGATGACCCCTGCCGAGGCGCCGGAGATCCTCACGGCCACCGTCCTGGCCGCGGTCTCGGCCCACCCCGCCGCGCCCTCGGGCCCCCGGGGTCGGAGTGAGGGGCCCGTGGCGACGTAGCGGCCGAGCGCCCCCGGCTCTCCGTAGCCGGGGAGCCGGGGGGTCGGGGAGCCGGGAAGCTGCGAAGTTGGGAGGTCGGGAGGGCGGGAGGTCGGGAGACCTGCGCGGGGCCCGAGGATTCCGAGGGCCCAGGCCCCTGGCCGAGCCCTCTGGAGCCCTCGGGCGGCCCGGCTCTGGCGGGCCGGGGCTCCGTGCGGCGCGGGGCTCGCCGTGGGCCGGGGCTTCGTGCGGCGCGGGGTTTGGCGTGGGCCGGGGCTTCGTGCGGCGCGGGGCTCGCCGTGGGCCGGGGCTTCGTACGGCGCGGGGCTCGCCGTGGGCCGGGGCTTTGTGCGGGGCGGGGGCCGGTGTGGGTCGGGGCTTCGTGTGGGCCTGCGTTGCGGGGGGCCCAGCGGTCCGGGCGGGCCCCCCGGGTATGCCGAAGGCCCCGGTCGCTGCCCTGGGGAAGGGAGGCGATCGGGGCCTTCGGTTACTTCTGGGGTTGCGCCGCACCCGCGTGGCGAACGCTTCGTGTGCGGCGCGGAGTGCCGGTCGGGAGCGGGAGAGAGGGCCCGCTGGTTCCCGGCCCGGCGATCACATCAGGAGCTCAGCCCTGGAGGGAGGCAACCTTGATCGCCAGCGCCGACTTCTTGTTGGCGGCGGCGTTCTTGTGGATGACGCCCTTCGAGACGGCCTTGTCGAGCGCGCGGGAAGCGGCGCGGGAAGCCACGGTGGCCTTCTCGACGTCACCGGCGACGACGGCCTCACGGGCCTTGCGGATGGCGGTCTTGAGCGAGGACTTGACGGCCTTGTTGCGAAGGCGAGCCTTCTCGTTCGTCTTGTTGCGCTTGACCTGGGACTTGATGTTCGCCACGAAAGAGCCTTTGCAGGTTCAGAGATTTGATCTTCGGATTGCGTCCCGTAGAGCTAGAGGGCACACGAGACACAGCTGCTCAGGCTACCAGCTGCCGTTCGACCGGCCCAAACCGAGCGCACTCTCCGGTTCATGGGACCATGGGAGTCTGCGTATAGATCCGAAAGAGATGGCCTAGACCCGACCAGATCTGGTTTCGCGCAGACCGACGCCCACACTTCGTTCCGACTGCGACCCGAGAATCAGGACACTGCGTGCCCGCGATCCCCAGCCACGTGCCCGAGCCGAGCCGTACCGACCCGGCGCTGATCCGCAACTTCTGCATCATCGCGCACATCGACCACGGCAAGTCGACCCTTGCCGACCGGATGCTCCAGCTCACCGGTGTGGTGGACTCGCGGCAGATGCGCGCCCAGTACCTCGACCGCATGGACATCGAGCGTGAGCGCGGCATCACGATCAAGTCCCAGGCGGTCCGGCTGCCCTGGGCGCCGAACACGGGCGAGGACCAGGGCAAGACCCACATCCTCAACATGATCGACACCCCCGGGCACGTCGACTTCACCTACGAGGTCTCGCGCTCCCTGGCGGCGTGCGAGGGCACGGTCCTCCTGGTGGACGCGGCCCAGGGCATCGAGGCGCAGACCCTGGCCAACCTGTACCTGGCCATGGAGAAGGACCTGGCGATCGTCCCGGTCCTGAACAAGATCGACCTGCCGGCCGCCCAGCCGGAGAAGTTCGCCGAGGAGCTCGCGAACCTCGTCGGCTGCCAGCCGGAGGACGTCCTGCGCGTCTCCGCGAAGACCGGTCTCGGCGTGGACGTGCTGCTCGACAAGATCGTCGCCACGGTCCCGGCCCCGGTCGGCCCCAAGGACGCCCCGGCCCGCGCGATGATCTTCGACTCCGTGTACGACTCGTACCGCGGTGTCGTGACGTACGTGCGTGTGGTCGACGGCCAGCTCAACAAGCGCGAGCGCATCCGGATGATGTCGACCGGCGCCACGCACGAGCTGCTGGAGATCGGCGTCTCCTCCCCGGAGATGACCCCGGCCGACGGCATCGGCGTCGGCGAGGTGGGCTACATCATCACCGGCGTGAAGGACGTCCGTCAGTCCAAGGTCGGTGACACCATCACCAGCCTGCACAACGGCGCGACCGAGGCCCTCGGCGGCTACAAGGACCCGCGCCCGATGGTCTTCTCGGGCCTGTACCCGCTCGACGGCTCGGACTACCCCGACCTGCGCGAGGCCCTGGACAAGCTCCAGCTCAACGACGCCGCGCTGGTCTACGAGCCGGAGACCTCGGCGGCGCTGGGCTTCGGCTTCCGCGTCGGCTTCCTCGGCCTGCTCCACCTGGACGTGGTGCGCGAGCGCCTGGAGCGCGAGTTCGGCCTCGACCTGATCGCCACCGCGCCGAACGTGGTCTACCGCGTCGTCATGGAAGACGGCAAGGAAGTCTCCGTCACCAACCCGAGCGAGTTCCCCGAGGGCAAGATCTCGGACGTGTTCGAGCCGGTCGTACGGGCCACCCTGCTCGCGCCCTCCGAGTTCATCGGCGCGATCATGGAGCTCTGCCAGCAGCGCCGCGGCACCCTCCTCGGGATGGACTACCTCTCCGAGGACCGGGTCGAGATCCGTTACACGCTGCCGCTCGCGGAGATCGTCTTCGACTTCTTCGACCAGCTGAAGTCCAAGACGCGCGGCTACGCCTCCCTCGACTACGAGCCCACCGGCGAGCAGTCCGGCAGCCTGGTCAAGGTCGACATCCTGCTGCACGGCGACAAGGTCGACGCCTTCTCCGCCGTCTGCCACAAGGACGCCGCCTACGCCTACGGCGTGCGCCTGGTCGCCAAGCTGCGCGAGCTCATCCCGCGGCAGGCCTTCGAGATCCCGATCCAGGCGGCCGTCGGCTCCCGCGTCATCGCACGCGAGACCATCCGCGCCATCCGCAAGGACGTCCTCGCCAAGTGCTACGGCGGTGACATCTCCCGTAAGCGGAAGCTGCTGGAGAAGCAGAAGGAAGGCAAGAAGCGCATGAAGATGGTCGGCTCCGTGGAGGTCCCCCAGGAGGCCTTCATCGCCGTCCTCTCCAGCGACGAGTCCGGCGGCAAGAAGAAGTAGCCGCGGCGACGGTCTTCGGATTCGAAGCGGATACGAAGCGGATACGAAGCGGATGCGAAGCAGGCCCCCGTGCTCCGGCGCGGGGGCCTGCTCCGTATCCGGCCGCGGAGCGGAACGCGGGGTCGCGGGGTCGCGGGGGCCCGCTTCGTTATGAATCGGCGGCCCAGGGGCCCTTACGCGCCAGGCGGAGGGCCCCTAGTCTGATCACTGCTCGTTGGTTACTCGCCAGTTACAAGCCCTGTACATGCCCTGCCGCGTGGTCCGGAGGATGTCCGTGAGCGACACACAGACCTTGATCGAGAACCGCCCGCCCACCGTGGCGACCCTCTTCCTGGAGCGTGTCGCCGCCACGCCGAACGGCGAGGCCTACCGCTACCCGGTCCCCGCCGCGGACGGCAAGGGCGGCCCGGACGACTGGAAGTCCCTCAGCTGGGGACAGGCCGCCGACCGGGTTTTCGCCATCGCGGCCGGACTCGTGGAGCTCGGGATCCAGCCGGAGCAGCGCGTCGCGCTGGCGTCCAACACCCGGGTCGAGTGGATCCTCGCGGACCTCGGCGTGATGTGCGCCGGCGGCGCCGTGACCACCATCTACCCGACCACGAACGCGGAGGAGTCGGCGTACATCCTCTCCGACTCCGAGAGCCGGATCCTGATCGCCGAGGACGGCGCGCAGCTGGCCAAGGCCCGTGAGCGCCGCGCCGACCTGCCCGAGCTGGCCCACGTCGTGGTCGTGGAGGCCGCCGACGCCGTCGCGGCCGACGGGGACCCCGAGGGCTGGGTGCTCTCGCTGGCCGACCTGGAGGCGCGCGGCCGCGAGTACCTGGCCAAGCACCCCGAGGTGGTCAAGGAGCGGATCGCGGCCATCACCGCCGACCAGCTCGCCACCCTCATCTACACCTCGGGCACCACCGGCCGCCCCAAGGGCGTGCGGCTGCCGCACGACAACTGGTCGTACATGGCCAAGGCCACCGTGGCCACCGGTCTGATCACCAAGGACGACGTCCAGTACCTCTGGCTGCCGCTCGCGCACGTCTTCGGCAAGGTGCTGACCTCCGGCCAGATCGAGGTCGGCCACGTGACCGCCGTCGACGGCCGCATCGACAAGATCATCGAGAACCTGCCGATCGTCCAGCCGACCTACATGGCGGCCGTCCCGCGCATCTTCGAGAAGGTGTACAACGGGGTCGCGGCCAAGGCCCGGGCCGGCGGCGGGGCCAAGTACAAGATCTTCCAGTGGTCCGTCGGCGTGGCCCGCGAGTACGCCAAGGTCACCCAGGACAACTTCCGCCGCACCGGCCGGGCGAGCGCCCCCCTGGGCCTCGCCGCCAAGCACAAGGTCGCCGACAAGCTCGTCTTCTCCAAGCTCCGCGAGGCCTTCGGCGGCAACCTGCGCGCCGCCGTCTCCGGCGCCTCCGCCCTCGCCCCCGACATCGGCTACTTCTTCTCCGGCGCGGGCATCCACATCCTGGAGGGCTACGGGCTCACCGAGTCCAGCGCCGCCTCCTTCGTCAACCCGGGCGAGGCCTACCGCACCGGCACCGTCGGCAAGCCGCTCCCCGGCACCGAGGTCCGCATCGCCGACGACGGCGAAGTGCTGCTGCGCGGCCCCGGCATCATGCAGGGCTACCACGGGCAGCCCGAGAAGACCGCCGAGGTGCTGGAAGCCGACGGCTGGCTGCACACGGGCGACATCGGCGAGCTCTCCGCGGACGGCTACCTGCGCATCACCGACCGCAAGAAGGACCTGATCAAGACATCGGGCGGCAAGTACGTCGCCCCGGCGGAGATCGAGGGACAGTTCAAGGCGCTCTGCCCCTACGTCTCCAGCATCGTCGTCCACGGCGCCGACCGGAACTTCTGCTCCGCCCTCATCGCCCTCGACGAGCCCTCGATCCTGGTCTGGGCCGCCGAGAGCGGCCTGGAGGGCAAGACGTACTCCCAGGTCCTGGCCGCGCCCGAGACGAACCGGCTCATCGAGACCTACGTCCAGACCCTCAACGAGGGCCTCCAGCGCTGGCAGACGGTCAAGAAGTTCCGCCTCCTGCCGCGCGACCTGGACGTGGAGCACGGGGACCTCACCCCGAGCCTCAAGCTGAAGCGGCCGGTCGTCGAGCGCGAGTTCAAGCACCTCATCGAGGAGATGTACGAGGGGTCCCGGGAGGCGTAGCGCCGGGCGCGGTCCGGAGTGCGGTCCGGGTCGCGGTCCGGGGCCGCGGTTCGGGCACGGTCCGGGCCGCGGTTCGGGGCACGCCGAGAGACCGTAAACGACCTTGGGGCAGTGCGGGACAATGGGCGCATGCCTTCCGCACTGCCCGACGGTGAACCCATGCCCGAAGACGGCTCCCTGCCGCTCCACGCCTTGGCGGGCGCGGGCGAGCGGCCGCTCGGGTTCTACCTGCACGTCCCGTACTGCGCCACGCGCTGCGGGTACTGCGACTTCAACACCTACACGGCCACCGAGCTGCGGGGCACCGGCGGTGTGCTCGCCTCCCGGGAGAACTACGCCGACACCCTGATCGACGAGGTCAGGCTGGCGCGGAAGGTGCTCGGGGACGACCCCCGGGCCGTCCGGACCGTGTTCGTGGGCGGCGGCACGCCCACGCTGCTGCCCGCCGGCGACCTCGTACGGATGCTCGCGGCGATCCGCGAGGAATTCGGGCTGGCCGAGGACGCAGAGGTCACCACCGAGGCCAATCCGGAGTCGGTGAACCCGGAGTACCTGGCCGAGTTGCGCGCGGGCGGCTTCAACCGGATCTCCTTCGGCATGCAGAGCGCGAAGCAGCACGTCCTGAAGGTGCTGGACCGTACGCACACCCCCGGCCGGCCCGAGGCCTGCGTCGCGGAGGCGCGGGCGGCGGGCTTCGAGCACGTGAACCTGGACCTGATCTACGGGACGCCGGGGGAGTCGGACGAGGACTGGCGGGCGTCGCTGTCGGCGGCCCTGGGGGCCGGGCCCGATCACATCAGCGCCTATGCGCTGATCGTGGAGGAGGGCACCCAGCTGGCGCGGCGGATTCGCCGTGGCGAGGTCCCGATGACGGACGACGACGTCCACGCGGACCGGTACCTGATCCTCGACGCGGTGATGGCCGAGGCGGGGTACTCCTGGTACGAGGTCTCGAACTGGGCCACCTCCGAGGCCGGGCGGTGCCTGCACAACGAGCTGTACTGGCGCGGGGCCGACTGGTGGGGGGCCGGACCCGGAGCGCACTCGCACGTGGGCGGGGTGCGGTGGTGGAACGTGAAGCACCCGGGCGCGTATGCGGCGGCGCTGGCGGAGGGGCGGTCGCCCGGGGCCGGGCGGGAGCTCCTCTCGGAGGAGGACCGGCGGGTGGAGCGGATCCTGCTGGAGCTGCGGCTCGTGGACGGGGTGCCGCTGTCGCTGCTCGCGCCGGCGGGTCTCACCGCCTCGCGGCGCGCCCTGGCCGACGGTCTCCTCGAAGCGGGCCCGTACGCGGCCGGGCGGGCCGTTCTGACGCTGCGTGGACGCCTTCTGGCCGACGCGGTGGTCCGCGACCTGGTCGACTAGCCCCGTCCGGGGTGGGGGAGCCCTGCGGGGCCTTCCCCGACCCGCCCTTCCACCGTTCCCCGGGCTCCACCCGGACCCCCCTTGCCGCGTGCGGCGCCGTTGCCGGGGGCCAGCCCCCGGACCCCCGCGCCTCAAACGCCGGCGGGGCTGGAGGGTGCCGTCACGTGGTCGATCAAGTGCTCCACCGCGCCCAGCAGGGTCGGCTCCAGGTCCTTGTACGAGGTCACGCGCGACAGGATGTGCTGCCAGGTGGCCCCGGTGTTCTCCGGCCAGCCCAGGGCGCGGCAGATGCCCGTCTTCCAGTCCTGGCCGGGCGGGATGACCGGCCAGGCGCGGATGCCGAGGGCGGAGGGCTTCACCGCCTGCCAGACGTCCACGTACGGGTGGCCCACGATCAGGACGTGCGGGGAGGTCACCGCGGCGGCGATGCGGGACTCCTTGGAGCCCGGGACCAGGTGGTCGACCAGGATGCCCAGCCGGGCGTCGGCCGCGGGGGCGAAGTCGGCCACGACGGAGGGGAGGTCGTCGATGCCCTCCAGGTACTCCACCACGACGCCCTCGATCCGCAGGTCGTCGCCCCAGACCCGTTCGACGAGTTCGGCGTCGTGGCGGCCCTCCACGTAGATCCGGCCCGCCCGGGCCACCCGCGCCCGGGCTCCGGGCACGGCGAGGGAGCCCGAGGCGGTACGGGCCGGGGCGGCCGGCCCCCGGGCCGGGCGGGTCAGGGTCACCACGGCGCCGTCCAGGAGGAAGCCGCGGGGCTCGAGGGGGAACGCGCGGCGCTTGCCGAAGCGGTCCTCCAGGGTCACCGTGCCCGCCTCGCAGGCCACCACCGCGCCGCAGAAGTCCGTACCCGCCACTTCGACCACCAGGTCCGGATCGGCCGGCACCTCGGGGACGGGCTTGGGGCGCTTCCACTGCGGGGTTAGGTCGGGGGAGTACTCGCGCATCCGGCCGAGGGTAGGAGAGCGGGTCCCCTCACGAGTCCGACACGCCGAAACGCGCCGCCAGTGTGTCGCGTTGGGCACGCACGAAGGCCGCCTCGACCACCGCTCCGTGACCCGGTACGTACAGAGCGTCGTCCCCGCCCAGGGCGAGGAGCCGGTCCAGTGCGGCGGGCCACTGCCGGGGCGCCGCGTCCGGGCCCGCCTGCGGCTCCCCCGACTCCTCGACGAGGTCGCCGCAGAAGACCACCTCGCGCTCGCCGGGGACGAAGGCGGCCAGATCGTGCCGGGTGTGCCCCGGGCCCACGTTCGCCAGGAGGACCTGTACCCCGCCCAGGTCGAGGTTCCACTCGCCCGACACCAGGTGCCGGGGGAGCACCAGCAGGTCCGCCGCCTCGGCCGCCTCCGTCTCCGCGAGGCCGTGCCGGACCGCGTCGGCCCGCAGCTCCTCCCGGCTCGCGGAGAGCAGGGCGTCCAGCCCGACCGGGCCGTAGACCTCCGCCCCGGCGAAGGCCGCCCCGCCCAACACGTGGTCGAAATGTCCGTGTGTGAATGCGAGATGGGTCACGCGCCGCCCCGCCAGCCGCTCCGCCTCGGCGCGCACCAGCGCGCCTTCCCGCAGGGAGGACCCGGGGTCGATCAGAAGGGCCGAATCCTCGCCCACCACCAGTCCCACGGTGCAATCCCACACCGGCAGGCGCTTGCGGCCGGCCCGTTCGGTGAGCCGTTCCCAGCCCGCCTCTTCCCAACGCACGTCCATGCCGCGACGCTACCTTGGCGGGCCGCCCTTGCTAGGGGTGTACCACCCCGCCGTACACTGACCGGGGGATCTCTGGCACTCGAACGCCCGGAGTGCCAGCAGGCAGAGCCTGCCGAAGCCGCGAACGACGGAAACGATGGAGGTGTGCGCGATGCTCAGCGAACGCAGACTCGAAGTGCTGCGCGCCATCGTCCAGGACTACGTCGGGACGGAGGAGCCGGTCGGCTCCAAGGCGCTCACCGAGCGGCACCGGCTCGGCGTCTCGCCCGCGACCGTGCGCAACGACATGGCCGTGCTGGAGGACGAGGGCTACATCGCGCAGCCCCACACCAGCGCCGGCCGGATCCCCACCGACAAGGGCTACCGCCTCTTCGTCGACAAGCTGGCGGGGGTCAAACCGCTGTCGACGCCCGAGCGCCGGGCCATCCAGAACTTCCTCGACGGGGCGGTCGACCTCGACGACGTCGTCGGCCGTACCGTGCGGCTGCTCGCGCAGCTGACCCGGCAGGTCGCCGTCGTCCAGTACCCCTCGCTCACCCGGTCCACCGTCCGGCACGTGGAACTGCTCTCGCTGGCCCCGGCCCGCCTGATGCTGGTCCTCATCACGGACACCGGCCGGGTCGAGCAGCGGCTCGTCGACTGCCAGACCCCCTTCGCGGACACCTCGCTCGCGGACCTGCGGGCGCGCCTCAACAGCCGTGTCGTCGGCCGCCGGTTCACGGACGTGCCGCCGCTGGTGAAGGACCTTCCGGAGTCCTTCGAGAGCGAGGACCGGGTGACGGTGAAGGCCGTCCTCGACACCCTCCTCGAAACGCTGGTCGAGGAGGCGGAGGAGCGGCTGATGATCGGCGGCACCGCCAACCTCACCCGCTTCGGACACGATTTTCCCCTGACGATCAGGCCGGTGCTCGAAGCGCTGGAGGAGCAGGTCGTGCTCCTCAAGCTGCTGGGCGAGGCCAGTGAGTCGGGAATGGCCGTAAAGATCGGGCATGAGAACGCCTACGAGGGACTGAACTCCACGTCCGTCGTCTCGGTCGGCTACGGTTCGGGCGGCGAAGCAGTCGCCAAACTCGGCGTGGTCGGACCGACCCGCATGGACTACCCCGGAACGATGGGAGCGGTACGCGCAGTGGCACGTTACGTCGGACAGATCCTGGCGGAGTCGTAAGTGGCCACGGACTACTACGCCGTTCTCGGCGTGCGCCGCGACGCATCGCAGGACGAGATCAAGAAGGCCTTCCGGCGGCTCGCACGCGAGCTGCACCCGGATGTGAACCCCGATCCCAAGACGCAAGAGCGTTTCAAGGAGATCAACGCCGCCTACGAGGTCCTCTCGGACCCGCAGAAGAAGCAGGTCTTCGACCTCGGCGGAGACCCCCTGTCCTCCTCGGGCGGCGGCGGGGCCGGCGGCTTCGGAGCGGGTGGCTTCGGCAACTTCTCCGACATCATGGACGCCTTCTTCGGCCAGTCCTCGCAGCGCGGACCGCGCTCGCGGACCCGCCGGGGCCAGGACGCCATGATCCGCCTCGACCTGGAACTGGACGAGGCCGCCTTCGGCACGACCAAGGACATCCAGGTCGACACGGCCGTCGTCTGCACCACCTGCTCCGGTGAGGGCGCCGCCCCCGGCACCTCGGCGCAGACCTGCGACATGTGCCGCGGCCGCGGTGAGGTCTCGCAGGTCACCCGGTCCTTCCTGGGCCAGGTCATGACCTCGCGCCCCTGCCCGCAGTGCCAGGGCTTCGGCACCGTGGTCCCGACCCCGTGCCCCGAGTGCGCGGGCGACGGCCGGGTCCGCTCCCGCCGCAGCCTCACCGTCAAGATCCCGGCCGGCGTCGAGAACGGCACCCGGATCCAGCTCGCGGGCGAGGGCGAGGTCGGCCCCGGCGGCGGCCCCGCCGGCGACCTGTACGTGGAGATCCACGAGCTGCCGCACCCGACCTTCCAGCGGCGCGGGGACGACCTGCACTGCACGGTCACCATCCCGATGACCGCGGCGGCCCTGGGCACCAAGTGCCCGCTGGAGACGCTGGACGGCCTGGAGGAGATCGACATCCGGCCCGGCACCGGGTCCGGGCAGGCGATCCCGCTGCACGGGCGCGGCGTCACCCACCTGCGCGGTGGCGGGCGCGGCGACCTGATCGTGCACGTCGAGGTCACCACCCCCGGCAAGCTGGACCCGGCGCAGGAGGACCTGCTGCGCCAGCTGGCCAAGCTGCGGGGCGAGGAGCGGCCGATGGGCCAGTTCGCGCCGGGTCAGCAAGGCCTGTTCAGCCGCCTGAAGGACGCCTTCAACGGGCGCTGAGCCGCGCGCGGAGCACCGTAAGGGCGGCGTCCCGGCGGTGTACGAGAACGCCTGCGAGCCCGGTCCGGGGATGCCCCGGACCGGGCTCGCGGCCTGCGCGGCGGCGGGGCGGCGGCGGTATTCGGGCACCCCGGTGAAGGGGACTATGCCAGGCGAATGCGGTGATTCGGTCCCGTGAGCGGGACATGGCACGATGCAGCTCATGTCCTCCGCACCGAACGGTCTCTTCGCGTACCCGATCGTGCAGGCGCCCATGGCGGGCGGCGCGTCCTGCCCGCCGCTCGCGGCCGCCGTGTGCGAAGCGGGCGGGCTGGGCTTCCTCGCCGGCGGGTACAAGACCGCCGACGGCATGTACCAGGAGATCAAGCGGCTGCGCGCGCTCACCCGCCGCCCCTTCGGCGTCAACCTCTTCCTGCCGCAGACCTCCCACGCGGACCCGGCCGCCCTGGAGGTCTACCGCGGGCACCTCGCCAGCGAGGCGTCCTGGTACGAGATCTCCCTCGCCGACGAGGACATCATCGGCACCAGCGACGACGGCTACGACGCCAAACTGGCCATTCTCATCGAAGACCCGGTACCCGTGGTCTCGTTCACCTTCGGCCTGCCCTCGCCCGCGGCCTTCACCTGCCTGCGCAAGGTCGGTACGTACACGATCGCCACCGTCACCTCCGTCGAGGAGGCCCGAGCCGCCCAGGCGGCCGGCGCCGACGCCGTGTGCGTCCAGGGCGTGGAGGCGGGCGGCCACCAGGGCACCCACCGCGACGACCCGCAGGGCGACGGCACCGCCGGAGTCGGTCTGCTCGCGCTCGTCGCGCAGGTGCGCGAGGCCGTGGCCCTGCCGATCATCGCGGCGGGCGGCCTGATGCGCGGCTCGCAGATCGCCGCGCTGCTCGCCGCGGGCGCGGAGGCCGCGCAGCTCGGCACGGCCTTCCTGGCCTGCCCGGAGTCCGGCGCGCACCCGCTGCACAAGAAGGCCCTGACCGACCCGCTGTTCGTCCGCACGGAGCTGACCCGGGCCTTCTCGGGGCGGCCGGCCCGCGGACTGGTCAACCGGTTCATGCGCGAGCACGGCCCGTACGCCCCCGCCGCGTACCCGCAGGTCCACCACCTGACCGCGCCGCTGCGCAAGGCCGCCGCCGCGGCCGGGGACCCGCAGGGCATGGCCCTGTGGGCGGGCCAGGGGCACCGGCTGGCGCGGGCCCTGCCGGCCGGGGAACTGGTGGAGGTGCTCGCGGCGGAACTCGGCGCGGCACAGGACGCGTTGAAGGCAATGCAGATGAGGAGTGCGTCATGACCGCCCCGGTGTTCGTGGTCGAAAAGGTTCCCGCGGGGCCGGAGTTCGTCCTGGACGGTTCCGAGGGCCGCCACGCGGTTTCCGTGAAGCGGCTGGCCCCCGGCGAGGCCCTCGTGCTGACCGACGGCCGGGGCGGCTGGGCCGAGGCCGTCGTGAAGGCCGCCGAGGGCAAGGACCGCCTCGTCGTCTCCGTGTCCGGGGTCTTCGAGGAGCCGGAGCCGGCCGTCCGGATCACCGTCGTCCAGGCACTGCCCAAGGGGGACCGGGGCGAGGTCGCCGTCGAGACCATGACGGAGACCGGCGTCGACGCGATCGTGCCCTGGCAGGCCTCGCGCTGCATCACCCAGTGGCGCGGCGACCGGGGCGCCAAATCCCTCGCGAAGTGGCGGGCCACCGCCCGGGAGTCCGGCAAGCAGTCCCGCCGGGTCCGCTTCCCCGAGGTCGCGGAGGCGCTGTCGACCAAGCAGGTGGCGGCGCTGCTGGCGGAGGCCGACCTCGCGGTGGTCCTGCACGAGGACCGGGACGCACCCTCGGGCGCGCTGGCCACCGCGGAACTGCCGGCCGCCGGCTCCGTCGTCCTGGTCGTCGGACCCGAGGGCGGGGTCTCCCCGGACGAGCTCGCCGCCTTCGCCGCGGCCGGGGCGCACCCGTACCGGCTGGGCCCCTCGGTGCTGCGCACCTCCACGGCGGGCACGGCAGCGGCGGCGGTGCTGCTGGCGCGGACGGGGCGCTGGTCGTGACGGCCTGTTGGTCGTGACGGCCCGCTGGTCGTGACGGCCTGTTGGTCGTGACGGCCCGCTGGTCGTGACGGCCTGTTGGTCGTGACGGCCCGCTGGTCGTGACGGCCTGTTGGGCCTGACGGGCCAGCGGCCCTGACGGGTCCGGTGGGCGGTGGGCGGTGGGCGGTGGTGGATACGATGCCGGAATCGATCACCCGTCACGAAGGGCTCAGCACATGGCCGGGGAACCGCAGGCCGACTGCCTGTTCTGTAAGATCGTCGCGGGAACCATCCCCGCCACGGTCGTCCGGGAGACGGACACGACCGTCGCCTTCCGCGACATCAACCCGCAGGCGCCCACCCACGTCCTCGTCATCCCGAAGGCGCACTACCCCGACGCCGCCTCCCTCGCGGCCGCGGAGCCCGGGATCGCCGCCGACGTCCTGACCGAGGCCGGCCGGGTCGCGGCGGACGAGGGGCTCGCCGACCGCGGCTACCGGCTCGTCTTCAACACCGGCGCCGGCGCCGGCCAGGTCGTCTTCCACGCCCACGCCCACGTCCTCGGCGGCCGTGGCTTCGAATGGCCCCCGGGATAACCGTGTCGGCACGAGAATTCGTGGTGCTGGGCACCGCCAGCCAGGTGCCCACCCGCCACCGCAACCACAACGGCTACCTGCTGCGCTGGGACGGCGAGGGCATCCTCTTCGATCCCGGCGAGGGCACCCAGCGCCAGATGCTCCGCGCCGGGGTGGCCGCGCACGACATCAACCGGATCTGCGTCACCCACTTCCACGGTGACCACAGCCTCGGTCTCGCCGGGGTCATCCAGCGGATCAACCTGGACCGGGTCCCGCACCCCGTCACCGCCCACTACCCGGCCTCCGGGCAGAAGTTCTTCGACCGGCTGCGGTACGCCACGGCCTACCGCGAGACGGTCCAACTCGCGGAGGAGCCGGTGGCCGGGGACGGGGTCCTGGCGCGCGGGGACGCGTACACCCTGGACGCCGTACGGCTCTCGCACCCGGTGGAGTCCTTCGGCTACCGGGTCACCGAGCCCGACGGGCGCCGGATGCGGCCCGAACTGCTCGCGCTCCACGGCATCAAGGGGCCGGACGTGGGGCGGATCCAGCGCGAGGGCAGACTCGGCGGAGTCACGCTCGACGAGGTCAGCGAGGCGCGCGCCGGACAGCGGTTCGCCTTCGTCATGGACACCCGGCTCTGCGAGGGCGTCGAGGAGCTCGCGGCGGGCTGCGACATGCTGGTCATCGAGTCGACCTTCCTCGACGAGGACGTCCGACTGGCCACCGACCACGGGCACCTCACCGCCGGACAGGCCGCCCGGGTGGCCCGGGACGGCGGCGTGCGGCACCTCGTGCTGACGCACTTCTCGCAGCGCTACACCGACCCGTCGGAGTTCGAACGGCAGGCCCGCGCGGCCGGGTTCGAGGGCGAGCTGACGATCGCCGCGGACCTCGTACGGGTACCCGTGCCGAAGCGGGCCGGGTAGCGGGTGCTCCCGGTGCGGACCGGGGGCCCGCCTGTGCGGGACCTTCCGGTCTCGCCGACTCCTTGTCCCGGCAACCCCGTTGCGGGGACTCCTGGGGCGCGGAGGGGGCCCTGCGGGGCTGTCCCCTACCCGCCCTTCGCCCGTTCCCCGGGGCTGCGCCCCGGACCCCCTGGGGCTCCGCCCCCGTGAACGGCGCCGCACGTGGCAGGGGTCCGGGCGGAGCCCGGGGAACGGTGGAAGGGCGGGTGGGGGACCTCGCCCCGCAGGGCTGCCCCGTAGGGGCCCCGCCAGGGCCCACCCGGCCGGCGGCAGCCCCGGCGGCGGCCTAGACCCCGGTGCGGATGCGCCTGCGGGGGCGTTCGCGGCCGCGGCGGGTCGCCGCGGGGGAGGGCAGCAGCACCCGGAGCGGCGGCAGGCGCAGCGGGCGGGGGCGGAGCTGGGGGAGTTCCACGACCTCCAGCTCCTGTGCGCCGACCCGCGGCACCGATCCGGCCGGCGTCCCGGCTCCGGCGGCGAGCACGGCCGCCGGGGCCCCGCCGCGCCGGCGCACCGAGCCCGGGGTCAGCGGGCGGCCGCCGACGTGCAGGGCGACTCCGGCCATCGGCCCGGCCACCGCCAGCAGCAGGAGCCCGAGGACCAGGCCCATGCCGGGGAATCCCGCCGCCTCGGCGAGCAGGCTCCCGGTGACGGGTCCGCAGGCCACGCCCAGCGAGGACGCGGAACCGACCAGGACGGCCCAGCGCCCGCGCGGGTCGAGGGCGGCGGCGAGGCCGATGGCGTAGGAGAGCACGACGGGGTAGACCGCGTTCCACAGGATCTCCCCGGCGGCGAAGGCGCCCAGGTCCCGTGCCTGCGAGGCGAGCACCACGCAGCAGGCGATGACCACGGTGCCCACGCCCACCGGGACCGCCCGCCCGAGCCGGGACCCGAGCAGGGAGGCGCCGGTGACCCCGAGCAGCCCGGCGCCGAGCGCGGCCGCGAAGACGATGCCGAGGGTGACCTCGGACAGGCCCGCCTGCTGCGCCCCGATGCGGCCGCTGACGCCCCACAGGGCGTTCTGGGCCAGCGACCACAGCATCAGGGCCCCGGCGAGCACCACCCCGGCGCGCGGGTACGGGAGCGGCCCGGAGGCCCGTACGGCCGGGTCGGTGCGGTCGGTGCGGTCGGTGCGGTCGGTGGGGTCGGTGGGGGAGGCGAGGGCCGTGGCGTCCGCGGTCTCCGTGCGGTCGGCCCCGGGCAGACGGCCCGTCGCCGGCCAGCACACCAGCGCGACCAGGGCGATCGCAGCGAACGGCAGCCCGTGCCCGCCGCCGAGCCGGGGCAGGATCAGGTACAGGGCCCCGGCCGTGGCCGACACCGACAGCAGCCCCAGCGCGGAGGTCCGGTGCGGGTCGCGCTGCGCCGCGATCCCGGAGGCGGCCACGGCGGTGGCCGTGCCCGAGCCGAAGCCGCCGAGGACGGCGCCCGCGATGACGAGGGGCAGTTGCGCGGTGGCGGCGGCCGTGCCGTACCCGAGGACGGCGAGCAGCAGCCCGAGCCGGGCCGGCGGGCGCGGCCCGAGGCGCGGGATGCGGGAGGCGAGGGTGAATCCGGCGGCGGCCGAGCCGAGCAGCAGGACCGAGCCGATCAGTCCGGCCTGCGCGGGGCTCAGCGGGAGGTGCGCGTCGAGCCGGCCGACGATGGTCGGCAGCAGGTACGGGGCGACGTAACCAGAGGTGAAGAGCGCGACGAGCGGCCAGGCGGCGGGCGGCGCGGGGGTGCGGTCGGGCACGGGTGTTCCAGGATGTGCGGGTGGAGCGTGAGATTCCGCAAGACCGCGGGGCTCATATCTATCAAAATGCCCGATCCTGCGAGAAGGGCGTTCGGGCGGTGATCTGCGTCACACTGTATTCCGGGTCGGCCCGGGAGGGAGGGCCCGGCGGCGGTCGTGGGTTGAATCCCATCAGGAAGTCCGATCGGGAAGCCCGTTGAAGGAGCAACCGCTGAAGAAACGAACCGCCAAGCTCAGAACGCGCACCGACCGAACGGGGAGTACATCGTGACCAGTCGCAGCAGCCGGGACAGCCTCGACTCCGCCGTGGACCCGCTCGGTCCGCTGCGCGACCCCCATGAACCCGGCTGCGACGTCTTCCTGACCGGCACGGTCTTCCTCGACATCATCTTCACCGGCCTCGACTCGGCCCCCGTGCGCGGCACGGAGTCCTGGGCGCGCGGCATGGGTTCCAGCCCCGGCGGCGTCGCCAACATGGCCACCGCCCTCGCCCGGCTCGGCCTGCGCACCTCCCTGGCCGCCGCCTTCGGGGACGACCACTACGGGGAGTACTGCTGGGACGCGCTCGAACAGGGCGAGGGCATCGACCTGTCGATGTCGCGGACCGTGCCCGGCTGGCACAGCCCCGTCACCGTCTCGATGGCCTACGAGGGCGAGCGCACGATGGTCTCCCACGGCCACGAGGCCCCGCCCCCGGCGGGCCCCGGACCGTTCCCCCAGTGCCCGCCCCGCGCCCGCGCGGCCGTGGCCTCGCTCGGCCCGGGCGGCGGCGTGGCCTGGGTCGCCGAGGCGGCCCGGCGCGGGGCCCGGGTCTTCGCCGACGTCGGCTGGGACGACAGCGGGCGGTGGGACCTGGGGGCGCTGGCCGACCTGGAGCACTGCGAGGCCTTCCTGCCCAACGCGGGGGAGGCGATGGCCTACACGCGCACCGACTGCCCGCGCGCGGCGGCCCGGGCGCTGGCCGAGAAGGTGCCGATCGCGGTGGTGACGATGGGCTCCGAGGGTTCGTACGCGGTGGACGGGCGGACCGGGGAGACTGCCGAGGTCCCCGCGATCGCGGTCGACGCGCTGGATCCGACCGGGGCGGGCGATGTGTACGTGGCGGGGTTCCTCACCGGCACCCTCGCCGAGTGGCCCCTCGCGGACCGGCTCGCCTTCGCGGGTCTGACGGCCGCGCTGTCGGTGCAGGAGTTCGGCGGCTCCCTGTCGGCCCCCGGCTGGCCGGAGGTGGCCCACTGGTGGCGCACCGCCCCGGAGGCCCTGCGGGGGCGGTACGGCTTCCTGGACGACCTCGTCCCGCGGGCCGCGGAGCCCGCCAGCCGGCGCAGGGCGGTCCCGACGATCGGCTTCCGGCACTCGGTGTAGGCCTGGCCGGCCGGGGGAACGGGGGACGGGGCGTGCAGGGCCGCGCCCCCGACCCCGGAAGCCCGGTGCTCCCGGAGGCCCGCGCTCCGGGCGCCCTCGCCCCTGCCTTGGGCGGTCTGGCCCCGGCGGTTCGGCCGGGTGCGGCGCCGTTCCCGGGAGCCGGCCCCCGGACCCCCGCTCCTCAAGCGCCGGAGGGGCTGGTTGGGGCCGTCCCGTACGCCGTCCCGTACGCCGTCCCGGGCGGGTCCCGTGCGGGGTCCCGTACGCGACCCCGTAAAACCCCTCGGGTATGCCGCGGCGGCGACGTAGGCTTGGAAGTCCGGTGGCCGTCGATCGGCGCGGCCCCTCAGTGGGAGGTATGCGCAGGCCACAGTGCCGGCCCATGACTCAGACACCGACAGCAAAGACCCCCGCGCCGGGGCAGGCGCGAGCCCACTTCTCCGTACCGGCCACCCACCCGATGGTGTCCGTCCTCGGCTCGGGCGACGCCCTGTTGCGCGTGATCGAGAAGGCCTTCCCGAAGGCCGACATCCATGTTCGGGGCAATCAGGTCAGCGCGATCGGCTCGACGGCGGAAGTCGCCCTGATCCAGCGCCTGTTCGACGAGATGATGCTGGTGCTCCGCACCGGGCAGCCGATGACGGAGGACGCCGTGGAACGCTCGATCGCCATGCTCAAGTCGAGCGGCAACGGCGGGGGCCCGGACGAGACGCCCGCCGAGGTGCTCACCCAGAACATCCTCTCCAGCCGCGGCCGCACCATCCGCCCCAAGACCCTGAACCAGAAGCGGTACGTCGACGCGATCGACAAGCACACGATCGTCTTCGGCATCGGCCCCGCCGGTACCGGCAAGACCTACCTCGCCATGGCCAAGGCGGTCCAGGCCCTGCAGTCCAAGCAGGTCAGCCGGATCATCCTGACCCGCCCTGCGGTGGAGGCGGGCGAGCGCCTCGGCTTCCTCCCCGGCACCCTCTTCGACAAGATCGACCCGTACCTGAGGCCGCTCTACGACGCCCTGCACGACATGATCGACCCGGACTCGATCCCGCGGCTGATGGCGGCGGGGACGATCGAGGTGGCGCCGCTGGCCTACATGAGGGGTAGGACCCTTAATGAGGCTTTTGTCGTCCTCGACGAGGCGCAGAACACCACCCCCGAGCAGATGAAGATGTTCCTGACCCGGCTCGGGTTCGACTCGAAGATCGTCGTCACCGGTGACGTGACCCAGGTCGACCTTCCGGGTGGCGCCAAGAGCGGTCTGCGGCAGGTGCAGGACATCCTCGAAGGGGTGCCGGACATCGCCTTCTCGCGGCTCACGTCCGAGGATGTCGTCCGGCACAAGCTGGTCGGCCGTATCGTCGACGCGTACGAGAAGTACGACGACAGCCAGGACGCGAAGCAGTCGCGGAACGGCTTCCAGCGGAAGTAGAAACCAGCGCACCATGTCGATCGACGTCAACAACGAGTCCGGAACCGAGGTCGACGAGCGGGCGATCCTCGACATCGCCCGCTACGCACTCGCCCGGATGCGGATCCACCCGCTCTCGGAGCTCTCCGTCATCGTCGTCGACGAGGACGCGATGGAGCAGCTCCACATCCAGTGGATGGACCTGCCCGGACCCACCGACGTCATGTCCTTCCCGATGGACGAGCTGCGTCCGCCGAAGAAGGACGAGGAGGAGCCCCCGCAGGGGCTCCTCGGTGACATCGTGCTCTGCCCCGAGGTCGCCAAGAAGCAGGGCGAGGACGCGCCGACGCGGCACTCCATGGACGAGGAGCTCCAGCTCCTGACCGTCCACGGGGTGCTGCACCTGCTCGGGTACGACCACGAGGAGCCGGACGAGAAGGCCGAGATGTTCGGCCTCCAGGCGGCCATCGTCGACGGATGGCGCGACGAGAACGGCGTGACCGGCCCGTCCCCCGCCCCGACCGTCTCATGACCGGTGATCTCCAGCTCATCACCGGGGCCGTCCTGCTGGTCGTGGTGGCCTGGTTCGCCGCGTGCGCCGAGTCCGGGATCGCCCGGATCTCGGCCTTCCGCGCCGAGCAGGCCGTACGGGAGGGCCGGCGCGGCAGCGCGAAGCTGGCGCAGGTTGCGGGCGACCCCACCCGCTACGTCAATGTCGCCCTGCTGGTCCGGGTCACCTGCGAGATGGCGGCGGGCGTGCTCGTCACGTACGTCTGCCTCGCCGAGTTCGGGGAGAACTGGACCGCGCTGCTCGTGGCCATCGGTGTGATGGTGCTCGTGTCGTACGTGGCGGTCGGCGTGTCCCCGCGCACCATCGGCCGCCAGCACCCGCTGAACACGGCGACGGCGGCCTCCTACGTCCTCGTACCGCTCGCCCGGATCATGGGGCCGATCCCGCAACTGCTGATCCTCCTCGGCAACGCGCTCACCCCCGGGAAGGGCTTCCGCAAGGGGCCCTTCGCCTCCGAGGCGGAGCTGCGCGCGATGGTCGACCTCGCGGAGAAGGAATCGCTGATCGAGGACGACGAGCGCCGCATGGTGCACCAGGTCTTCGAGCTGGGCGACACCCTCGTGCGCGAGGTCATGGTGCCGCGCACCGACCTGGTCTGCATCGAGCGGTACAAGACGGTCCGTCAGGCGACCACGCTCGCGCTGCGGTCCGGCTTCTCGCGGATCCCGGTGACCGGGGAGAACGAGGACGACATCGTCGGCATCGTGTACCTGAAGGACCTGGTCCGCAAGACGCACATCAGCCGGGACGCGGAGAGCGACCTCGTCTCCACCGCGATAAGGCCCGCGGTGTTCGTGCCGGACACCAAGAACGCGGGCGACCTGCTGCGCGAGATGCAGTCGGTGCGCAACCACGTGGCGGTCGTCATCGACGAGTACGGCGGCACCGCCGGCATCGTCACCATCGAGGACATCCTGGAAGAGATCGTCGGCGAGATCACCGACGAGTACGACCGGGAACTCCCGCCGGTGGAGGAGCTGGGCGGGGACCGCTACCGGGTCACCGCGCGCCTCGACATCACGGATCTCGGTGAACTGTTCAAGGTCGACTCCTTCGACGACGAGGACGTGGAGACGGTCGGCGGGCTGCTCGCCAAGGCACTGGGCCGGGTTCCGATCGCCGGCGCCTCGGCGGTGGTGGACCTGCCCGACGGGCGGCCGCTGAGGCTGACGGCGGAGTCCCCGGCGGGACGGCGGAACAAGATCGTGACCGTGCTGGTGGAGCCGGTGGCTCCGGTGGAGGAGCAGGGCGGGGAGACGGAGTGACACCGGCGGAGCTGCGTGACTTCTGCCTGGGGTTCAACGCGGCGGTGGAGGAGTTCCCCTTCACCCCGGAGATCTCGGTGTTCAAGGTGCTGGGGAAGGTGTTCGCGCTGAGCGCGCTGGACGCCGACCCGCTGAGGGTCAACCTCAAGTGCGACCCGGAGCAGGCGGTGGCGCTGCGGGCGGAGCACGAGGCGATCGTGCCGGGCTGGCACATGAACAAGCGGCACTGGAACACCGTGACCGCGGGCGGGCCGGGGGCCCTGCCCGACGCGCTGGTGCGGGAGCTGGTCGAGGACTCGTACGACTTGGTGGTCGCGGGCCTGCCGAGGGCGGAGCGGCTGCGGCTCGACCGGCCGTAGGGGGCCCGGTCGGCAAGCCCCCGCCGCGTTCTCCGGAGCGGAATCCAGGAGGGGTCCAAGGTCATCGATCATGGGACCTTCGGGGCCGTGCCGCCGCTTACGCAGCGTTTAGTTTTATCCCTGCGCCACCAAGATCCCGGGGGGACGCCGGGGGTGGAGGGGAGAGCGCGTCTGCGGGGTCGTCGTGCGGCCCCGCAGACGCGCTCCATATGCTTCGGGCTATGACCGACAGCACCGGGATCGACCCCGAAGACACCAAGATCATCACGTTGGCGCGCAGCGCCCGGGCCCGCAACGGCGTGCCCGAGGGGGCGGCGGTCCGGGACGAGACCGGCCGTACGTACGTCGCCGGAACCGTGGCGCTGGACTCCCTGAAGCTGAGCGCGCTCCAGACGGCCGTCGCGATGGCCGTGGCCAGCGGCGCCCAGTCCCTGGAGGCGGCGGCCGTCGTCAGCGCCGCGGAGGCCCCCTCCGACGCCGACCGCGCGGCGGTCCGCGACCTCGGCGGCCCGGACACCCCGGTCCTCCTGGCGGGCCCGGACGGCACCCTGAAGTCGAGCACCCCGGCCGGCGCCTGAGCCGAGGCCGCCGGGCCGCCGCCCGGCCCGGCGGCCCGGGTGCGCAGGAACTCCGCCGTCTCGGTGCGGCCGAAGCGGGCCGCCCACCCGGCGGGGGCCGGCAGCCGCGAGACGGCCGCCGCGTCCGCGGCCTGCGCCGCCCGTACCGGCTCGTCCGCCGGAGCCGCCCCATCCCGGCTCGTCCGCCGGAGCCGTCCCATCCGTGACGTCCACGGGCCCGTCCTGGCGGCCGGACCGGGGCGGCCGTCAGGCGGCGACGGCGTCGGCCGTGGTCCGGCGGCGGATGACCATCGCCATCAGGGCTGCCACCGCGCACAGGGCGCCCGAGGCGTACCAGACGGGGTCGTACGAGCCGAAGACGTCACGGGCCAGGCCGCCGAGGAAGGCCACCACCGCGGCGCCGAGCTGGTGCGAGGCCAGGACCCAGCCGAAGACGATGGCGCCGTCCTCCCCGTAGTGCTCGCGGCACAGCGCGATCGTCGGCGGGACCGTCGCGACCCAGTCCAGGCCGTAGAAGACGATGAAGAACACCATCGGCGGGCGCACGGTCGGGGCCAGCAGCATCGGGAGGAAGAGCAGGGAGATCCCGCGCAGGGCGTAGTACACGGCCAGGAGGCGGCGCGATTCGAAGCGGTCCGTCAGCCAGCCGGAGAACACCGTGCCGATGATGTCGAACACGCCGATCACGGCGAGCAGTCCGGCCGCCGCCGTCACCGGCATGCCGTGGTCGTGGGCCGCGGGCACGAAGTGGGTCTTCACCAGGCCGTTGGTGGAGGCCCCGCAGATCGCGAAGGTGCCCGCCAGCAGCCAGAAGGGGCCGGTCCGGGCCGCTTTGAGCAGGACGCCCACGGCGCGGCGGGCGGCGCCGGGGACGGGCGCGGGCTTGGGCGTGTACGGGCCCCCGTAGGGGGTGGTCCCGATGTCCGCCGGGTGGTCGCGCAGCAGCAGCCAGACGAAGGGCACGACGGCCAGCGCCGCCAGCGAGACGGTGACGGCCGCCGGGCGCCAGCCGTGGTTCTCGACCAGCCAGGCCAGCAGCGGCAGGAACACCAGCTGGCCGGAGGCCCCGGCGGCGGTCAGGATGCCGGTGACCAGGCCGCGCCGGGCGGTGAACCAGCGGTTGGTCACCGTCGCGGCGAATGCCAGGGCCATCGAGCCGCTGCCGAGCCCGACCAGGACGCCCCAGTAGAGGATCAGTTGCCAGGAGGCGGTCATCCATACCGTGCCCATCGAGCCGCCGGCTATGACGGTCAGCGCGATCGCGACCACCCGGCGGATGCCGAAGCGGTCCATCAGGGCGGCGGCGAACGGGGCGGTGAGCCCGTACAGCGCCAGGTTCACGGAGACGGCGAGGCCGATCGTGCCCCGCGACCAGCCGAACTTCTCGTGCAGCGGCTCGATGAGCAGACCGGGGAGCGAGGCGAAGCCGGCGGCGCCGATGATCGTCACGAAGGTGACGGCCGCGACGAACCAGGCGCGGTGGACGCGGTGCGGCCGCGGCGGCGGTGCGTCGGCGATGGCGCCGGCATCGGCACCGGTGCCGATGCCGGAGGTGGGCGGCGGTGCGGGGGAGGGGCCGGAGGCGGGGCCGGGGCCCGGTTCTGTCTGCGTCACGACGACAGTTTCCGGCCGCCCGGGGTCCGTACGACAGTGGCCTGACCGACATGCTTCGATATGATCGGGCCATGGAGCCCCGCGTGCACCGTGTCCACCGTGTTGTCGTACTCGCCCTCGCCGGGCTGCTGCCCTTCGAGCTCGGGATCCCGCACCGGATCTTCGGGCGGGCGAAGGACCCCGCGACCGGGCGGCCGCTGTACGAGATCCTCACCTGCGGGCTCGCCCCCGGCCGGGTGCTCACCGACGCCGACTTCGACATCCACGTCGAGCACGGCCCCGAACTGCTGGCCACGGCCGACACCGTGGTCGTCCCCGCCTCCTACGAACTGGGCCCGGTCCACTCGGAGGGCCGGCTCACCCCCGAACTGGCCGCCGCCCTCGCGCACATCAGGCCCGGCACCCGGCTCGTCTCCATCTGCACGGGCGGTTACGTGCTCGCCGCCGCCGGATACCTGGACGGCCGCCGGGCCACCACCCACTGGTCCGCCGCCGGACACTTCCAGCAGACCTTCCCGGCCGTCCTGGTCGACCCGGACGTGCTCTACACCGACGACGGGGACGTGCTCACCTCCGCCGGAGTCGCCGCCGGGATCGACCTGTGCCTGCACATCGTGCGCCGCGACCACGGCGCGGCCGTCGCCAACCAGACCGCCCGGTACACCGTCGTACCGCCGCACCGCGACGGCGGGCAGGCGCAGTTCATCGACCGCCCGGTGCCCGAGCCGGAGCAGGCGAGCACCACCGCGGCCCGCGCCTGGGTACTGGACCGGCTGCACGAACCGCTGCGGCTGACCGACCTGGCCCGGCAGGAGGCCATGTCGGTACGGACCTTCACGCGCAGGTTCCGCGAGGAATCGGGACTCAGCCCGGGCGAATGGATCACCGGGCAGCGCGTGGAGCGCGCCCGGGCCCTGCTGGAGCAGACCGAACTGCCGATGGAACACGTGGCCCGGGAGGCGGGCTTCGGGACCGCGCAGTCCCTGCGCAAGCACGTCCAGGCGGCGCTCGGCGTGAGCCCGACGGCCTACCGGCGGACCTTCAGGGCGGCCGCGCCGGGCTCCGCGTTCGGCGGCACCCTGCCATCTCCTGATGGGACATCAGTTCCTGCCGGGTCCGTGCATTGACTTATCCCCCCACCCGCTCGTGAATGGCCCCCTGGCGGGGTACGGGATCCCAGGGGGCGGTCAGTGCGGACTTCGGCGCGAACATCGGCGCGGCACAGAGGATGGTCGGCGGCCGTCGGCATGGCGGTGCTGGCCGCGGCGACCGGGGGCGCGCTGAGCACGCCCGCGGCGGCGGAGGGGGAGACGCCTTCCGGGCAGGTCGAGTTCCCGACGCACTGCCTGCCGCCCCAGGAAGCCGGACTGCCGCCGGCCGACGGGCCCACCACCGCCCGGGTCACCGTGGACGACGTGACCCCGCGCGTGGGCGACACCGTCACCGTCACCTACCAGGTGGCCCGGACCCCCGCCGTGAACCCCCTCTCCGTGGCGCTGCCCGGCGATGTCCTCACCCCGACCGGGCGGATCGTCCTCGCAGGCGCGCAGCAGGGCGAGGTCACGGTCGTCGGAGCCAAGCGCAATGACCCCGTCGAGGCGGGCGGGGCGCTGCCCGCCGTCACCATGACGGGCACCTTCACCGTCACCGCTCCCGGCGAGATCACCCTGGCCCCGGGCGGCTACACCCTGCACACCGGACACCTCCTCGAACTCGACACCGTGTGCGCGGTCGCCGGGGGCGCGGCGCCGGGACCGGATCCGAGCGCGGAGCCTTCCGTGTCGGAGTCGGCGTCGGCGTCGGCTTCCGCGCCGGCGGTGCCGTCCCCGTCCGTCCCGTCCCCGCCGGCCTCGTCGTCTCCGGGGCCGCTGCCGCTGCCGGCGCCGGGGCCGCTCCCGGGCGGGGCCCCGGTGGCGCAGCGGATCACCGCGAGCCCGCTGCCGACGGCCAACGTGCGCGCCGTAGCGCTCGGCACGGCCGCGGGCGGCCCGGGCGCCAAGGTCAAGGTCACCGGAGCGGGCTTCGTGCCCGGTGCGGACGTCACCGTGGCGGGCCGGGCGGGTGCGGCGGAGACCGCCGACCGGGTCACCGCCAAGGCCGACGAGCTCGGCGTGGTCCTCGCGGAGCTGCCGGTCACGGACCGGGCGACCACCGCCGTCGTCGCGTACGAGGGCGCCGCCTGGACTCCGGAACGGGGCTCCGGCCCGGCCGCGTACACGGTGATCGTCGCCGTTCCGCTGCCACCGGGCAGCCAGACGGTCACGGCGGTCGTGGAGCCGGGCGAGCTCGGCATGACCCAGGAGGGCGACGCCGTGACCCTGGCCGCGGTCCCGTACGGGGACGGCGGCGCGGCGGCCGGCCGGATCGGCACCGTCACCGTCAAGGACGCCCGCGGCGGGCCGGCCGGGTGGTCCCTGATCGGCAAGGTCACCGATTTCACGGGCTCCGGCGGGCTCCGCATCCCGGGCGCCTCCCTGAGCTGGACCCCGACGTGCGCGGCCGCGCACGGCAGCCCCAGCGCGTGTGCGCCGGGCAGCGCGGGCACGGTCGGGCCCGACGGCGCGGTCCTGGCCTCGACCGGTGACGCCGCCCTCGTCGGCGGCACCTTCACCATCGACGCGGCCGTCACCCTCCAGGTGCCCCCGTACACCCCACCGGGCGCCTACACGGCACTGCTGACCCTAACGCTGTCATGACCACCCCCGGCCCCGGCCCCGGCCCCGGCCCCGGCCCCGGCCCCGGCCCCGGCCCCGGCCCCGGCCCCGGCCCCGGTCCTGGCGCTGGCCCCGGGCTCCCCGGCCTCGGCCTCCCCGCCGCGTCCGTGCCGGTGCGCGGGGTCGTCTCCCCGACCCGCCCTTCGCCCGTTCCCCGGGCCGGCCCGGATCCCGGTCCTGAAGCGCCGGACGGGCTGAAAGACCCTGGGGCTCCGCCCCAGACCCCGCTCCTCAAACGCCGGAGGGGCTGGGTTTTGGCCGACGTCGGCTCGCGCGTGCGGGCAGCTCCAGCCCCTCCGGCGCCGCACGCGGCAACGGGTCCGGGGCGGAGCCCCGGGGAACGGGGGAAGGGCGGGGCGGGGAGAGAAGCCTCCCGGGAGCGCCCCACCACTGCGCGCCACCGCCCGACCGCCGCCCCGGCCTCGGCCCCGACCGCCGCCCCGGCCTCGGCCCCGGCCTCGGCCCCGGCCCCGGCCGCCCAGGCCCAGCCGCAGGCGTCGGCATCGCCGGTGCGGGTGCTGCGGGTGCTGCGGGCGTTCGCCGGGTTCGCGGTTGCCGTCGTGCTGGCGGGGATCGGGCTGCTCGGCGGAGCCGGGACGGCGAGGGCCGCCGACAACGGGCAGTGGTCCGTCCTGCCCGCCGCCAACACGCTCGGGCAGCGCCCGTACTTCTACCTCGCCGCCGCGCCCGGCCAGACCGTCACCGACTCCGTCACCATCGCCAACCGCACCGACCGCCCCCGCACCTTCCGCCTCTACGCCGCCGACGCCTACAACACCGCCCGCGACGGCGGTTTCGCCCTGCGCGGGCCCGAGGAACCGCGCACCGCCACGGGCGCCTGGACGGCACTGGCCCGGGAGCGGATCACCGTCCCGGCGAAGACGGCGGTCCACGTCGGCTTCACCCTCACCGTCCCCGACCGGGCCGAACCCGGGGACCACCCCGGCGCCGTCGTCGCGCTGGAGGACCGGCCGGCAGGCACGGCGGCGACGGCGACGGGGACGGCCGGACAGGGGCTGGGGATTCAGCAGGCCGTCGCGGCCCGCCTCTACCTGCGGGTCACCGGTCCCACCGCCCCCGCCCTGGCCGTCGAGGACCTCCGCACCGCCACCGCCACCGCCCGCCGCGGCGCCGCCGGCGCGGAGATCTCGTACACGCTCCACAACCTCGGCAACGTCACCCTGCGCCCCCGCGCCACCCTGACCGCCTCCGGGGCGCTCGGCCGGGGCCTCCTCTCCCGCCCCCTCACCGGCCTGCCCGCCGAGCTGCTGCCCGGCCAGCGGGTCCGGCTCACCGCGCACTGGGCGGACCCGCCCGCCCTGGAATGGGCCGAGGTCACGGTGGTGGCCCGGGCCGACGGCACGGCCGCCCGGGCCGCCACCGGACACGCCGCGCACCCCGCCCTGAACGGCCTGCTGGCGACCGCTCTGGCCCTCGTGGCGGCGGCCTGGTCGGCGCTGGGAGCCGCATCGGGGAGAATGGCCCGTATGAGCGATCGTTCCCCCGAGACCACCAGCCCGCACCGTGCGGGCTTCGCATGCTTCGTCGGCCGTCCCAACGCGGGGAAGTCGACCCTGACCAACGCGCTCGTGGGTACCAAGGTCGCGATCACCTCCAACCGGCCGCAGACCACCCGCCACACGGTCCGCGGCATCGTGCACCGCCCCGACGCCCAGCTCGTCCTGGTCGACACGCCCGGCCTCCACAAGCCGCGCACGCTGCTCGGCGAGCGGCTGAACGACGTCGTGCGCGCGACCTGGTCCGAGGTCGACGTGATCGGCTTCTGCCTGCCCGCGGACCAGAAGCTCGGCCCCGGCGACAAGTTCATCGTCAAGGAGCTCGCGGGGATCAAGAAGACCCCCAAGATCGCCATCATCACCAAGACCGACCTCGTCGAGTCGAAGGTGGTGGGCGAGCAGCTCATCGCGGTGCACCAGCTCGCCGAGGAGCTGGGCTTCGAGTGGGCCGAGATCGTGCCCGTCTCGGCGGTCGGCGACACCCAGGTCCAGCTGCTGGCGGACCTGATCGCGCCGATGCTGCCGAAGAGCCCGCCGCTGTACCCGGAGGGCGACCTCACCGACGAGCCCGAGATGGTCATGGTCGCGGAGCTGATCCGCGAGGCCGCGCTGGAAGGCGTACGAGACGAGCTCCCGCACTCCATCGCCGTGGTCGTCGAGGAGATGATCCCCCGGGAGAACCGCCCGGCGGACCGTCCGCTGCTGGACATCCACGCCAACCTCTACATCGAGCGGCCGAGCCAGAAGGGCATCATCATCGGCCCGAAGGGCGCCCGTCTGAAGGAGGTCGGGATGAAGTCGCGCAAGCACATCGAGGCGCTGCTCGGCACCCCCGTCTTCCTCGACCTGCACGTGAAGGTCGCCAAGGACTGGCAGCGCGACCCCAAGCAGCTGCGCAAGCTCGGCTTCTAGCCCGTCCCGTCCGCGTCGGGCGAGGCCCCTTCGGCGGTTGGGGTCCGGCGCGGCGCCCCGAAGCCCGGAAGGCCCGCCAGGGCCGACCGGTGCGGGGGGCGCGTCAAGGAGCGAGCCGTCGCACCTTCACCGCGTTGTCCGTACGGGTCCCGGGCCGGCCGTCAGGCTGGTTCTGGGCCCGTACGTGTTCCTCCGCCAGCAGGACCTCCCAGGCTCCGGCCTCCAGTTCCAGCTGGGCGAGGACATCGTCCGGGGTCGGGAAGTCCACCTCCGGGCGGTCCTCCTGCCAGGACGCCCAGCCCGCGTGGCCGACGACGAGCAGGATCCCGCCGGGGGCCACGGCCGCGGCGGCCCGGCGCAGGATCCGGTCGCGCGGGAACTCTCCGAAGGTGTGCAGGAAGCACGCGGAGACCAGGTCGTACTCGCCCGCCGGGAAGGATTCCGCGAGGTCGTGCCGCTCCCAGGCGGTGCGGTCCGCGACCCCGGCCTCGGCGGCGTGGGCCGCGGCCCGCTCCAGGGCGACCCCGGAGATGTCCGTCCCGGTGACGTACCAGCCCTGCCGCGCGAGCCACACGGCGTCGCCGCCCTCTCCGCAGCCGAGGTCCAGGGCCCGGCCGGGAGCGAGCGGGGCGGTCTCCCGGGCCAGTACGACGTTGGCGTCGCCGCTCCAGATCCTGTCGCTCTCGCGGTAGCGGGAGTCCCAGAACTCCTCGCCCGCGAAGTCGGTCCCGGGGGAGCCCGGGGCGTGGGGGGACTGCGGGGCGTGGTCGTGCGCGTGCGCCATTTCGGCCTCTTTCCGGTCGGTACGGGTACGGATGCCCGTGCCTCCGATGCTCCGCCCGGACCGCCGCCCAGGCCAAGCGCCCTTGCCGTTCCCGCAAGACAACGGGCTCAGAATTGCGCGGGACGCCCCCGGTCAGGCGGCGGCGGGTCCGAGAGGCCGCCCGGGCCGTGCTCCCGCCACCGCCCGGGGGTCAGCGGGACCGCGCCCCCGGGTGGCCGAGCGCCGGCGGCACGATCAGCCCCGGGAGCCGGCGGATCACAGCGGCCGGTCGGCGATCAGGGCCGTGCCCACGGGGCGGAAGCCGAGCCGGGCGTAGAGGCGGGCCACGTCCTCGTCGCCCGCCGAGAGGAAGACCGTGCGGGCTCCGCGTTCCAGGGCGTCGGCGACCAGGGCGGCCGTCACCGCGAGGGCCAGGCCCTGGCGGCGGGCCGACGGGAGGGTGCCCACGCCGACCACCTCGGCGATGTCGCCGACCGGGATGTACTGGCCGGAGCATAGGACCGCGCCGTCGCGCACGGCCGCGGCCAGGGCGGTGCGGCCCGACTCGATCATTCCCGCGACCCGGATCCGGCGGCCTTCGGAGGCCGGATCCCGCTCCGCGGTCGCGAGCTCCGCCGGGCCCGCCGCGCCCACCGCCGTGCCGGGGGCGGCGAAGGCCAGCATCGGGACCGTCACGGCCGGGCGCAGCAGCGGGTCGGCCGCGCCGAGTACGCGTACGTCCGGATGCGCGGGGAGCCGTTCCGCCGCCGGGTCGAGGACCATCAGCGGATGCGCGTGCACGGTCAGCCCGGCGGCCTCCGCGGCGGCGCGCAGGGAGGGGGTGGTTTCGGCCACCCACTCGAAGGCCTCGGGGACCTTCAGCTCCCGCTGCCGGGCCAGCACCCGCTCGACGTCGGCCACCGTCACGCCAGCGGCGGAGGCGGCGCCGAGTGCGGGCCGCGCGTAGTACGGCCAGCCGTCGCTCTCCTGGACGAACAGGGTCAGCGGGCCGAAGTCCTCGGCCCGCGCCCCACCGTCCCGGGGCGCGGTGTCGTAGTAGCGCTCGAGCTCGGGCAGGCAGTCGGAAGAAGTGATCATCCGGCCATCCAAGCAACTTCGCGCTGGTCAGGCACCCTCTTTGAGGACGCGCGAGATCAGCGAGCGCTGCGCGTCCGACAGGTTGGGGTCCTGGCAGAGCACCGTCCGCCCGTCGATCGCGATCGTGTACGAGAATCCGTCCCGGATCCGGTCCGCCGGATCCCCCGGCGGGCCGGGCCGCAGGGCCTGCCGCGCCAGGTCCTGCCACTCTTCCTCGTCGGGCAGGCCGGAGGTGTCCACCTCGCCGCGCCGCTCGATCCCCGCGAAACCGCCCGTCCGCACCACCTGAATCCGCATGACGGCCCTTCTACCCCGCGCCCGTCGGCCCACGCCCGCCACCCCGCGCCCGCCACCCCGCGCCCGCCACCCCGCGCCCGCTACCCCAGGCCGACCGCCGACCACGCCTTCTGCAGGGCCTGGTGCTCCGCGCCGCCGTCGCCGTACCGGGTGACGGCCGCGGCGGTCGTCAGGGCGGCGAACCGGGCGAAGTCCGCCTTCGGGCCCAGCTCCCCGCCGGTCAGGGTGTCGTACCAGATCCGCCCGGCCCGCTCCCAGGCCTTGCCGCCGAGCTCGGTGGCCACCAGGTAGAAGGCGTGGTTGGGGATGCCGGAGTTGATGTGCACCCCGCCGTTGTCGCGGGAGGTGCGGACGTAGTCGTCCATCGTGGCGGGCTGCGGGTCCTTGCCCAGCTCGTCGTCCTCGTACGCCGTGCCGGGCGCCTTCATCGACCGCAGGGCGAAGCCGCTGTCCACGGAGGGGCCGAGGAGCCCGGCGCCGATCAGCCAGTCGGCGTCCCCGGCGGTCTGGTCCAGCGTGTACTGCTTGATGAGGGAGCCGAAGACGTCGGACACGGACTCGTTGAGCGCGCCGGACTGGCCGTAGTACTCCAGGTCTGCGGTGTGCTGGGTGACCCCGTGGGCCAGCTCGTGTCCGATGACGTCCACGGACACGGTGAAGTCGAGGAAGAGGTCGCCGTCGCCGTCGCCGAACACCATCTGGCTGCCGTCCCAGAAGGCGTTGTTGTACAACCGGTCGTAGTGGACGCTGGCGTCCAGCGGCAGGCCGGCATCGTCGATGGAGTGGCGGCCGAAGGCCTTGAAGAAGAGCTCGAAGGTGGCTCCGAGTCCGGCGTAGGCGCGGTTGACGCTGGCGTCCTGGCCGGCGTCCTCGCCCTCGCCGCGGACCTTCTTCCCGGGCAGCCGGGTCCGGTGCTCGGCGTCGTAGACGGTCCGCTCGGAGGTCTCGGACGGAGTCCCCCCGGCGGGCGGGAGCACCGCCATCAGGCGCCGCACCCGGTGGGAGGCGTCCAGTTCGAGGGTCCGCCGCGCGGCGGCGGCCCGGGCGGGGTCCCCGGACCGGGCGATCTCGTCCAGGAGGTGCGGCGGCACCACGGTGCAGAAGACGGGGCGACGGGGCGTGAGGAAGGCATCCATGCCCGGCAATGTGGCAGTGCGTGATGTCACTGTCACTAGCTGCGACCATGATTCATTCGCTCGTCTGAAAGCGTTGGCGCCGCATTGACGGATCCACCGGAGATCGGGCCGGGCCGGCGAGAGGTAAAGAGGCTTAGCTCACAAAGGGTGCAAAACGGACCTGCGGGTCTTGCATACTGAAACAGGTCCCGCATTACGGGGCGGCTCGGTTAGGCTCGGCCCATCATGCGTTTCGGGCTGCTCCTCCTTAGCTGCCGCGGCGAGGGCCTGTAGTCGTAGGCCGACCCCCTCCCCGCGGAGTTTGGTGTTGCGGTTTTGCGACCGTCCGTCGGCCGTCCCAGCGAACTACACGCGAGGAGCCCTACGCCATGAGCCAGCACACTTTTGTCGGTCGCCCCACGCCCATCACGAACGCGACCCACACCCAGAAGCCCTCCGGGATGCCCATCCACAAGTACGGCTCGTACGAGCAGGTGGACATCCCCGACCGCACCTGGCCCGAGGCCCGCGTCACCAAGGCGCCCCGCTGGCTGTCCACGGACCTGCGCGACGGCAACCAGTCGCTGATCGACCCGATGACCCCCGCCCGCAAGCGCGAGATGTTCGACCTGCTGGTGCGCATGGGCTACAAGGAGATCGAGGTCGGCTTCCCGTCCTCCGGTGAGACCGACTTCAACTTCGTGCGCTCCATCATCGAAGAGGGCGCGATCCCGGACGACGTGACCATCTCCGTACTGACCCAGGCCCGCGAGGACCTGATCGAGCGGACCGTGGAGTCCCTGGTCGGCGCCAAGCGCGCCACCGTGCACCTGTACAACGCGACCGCGCCCACCTTCCGCCGGGTCGTCTTCCGCGGCTCCAAGGAGCAGATCAAGCAGATCGCCGTCGACGGCACCCGCCTGGTCATGGAGTACGCCGACAAGCTGCTCGGCGCCGACACCGTCTTCGGCTACCAGTACAGCCCGGAGATCTTCACCGACACCGAGCTGGACTTCGCCCTGGAGGTCTGCGAGGCCGTCTGTGACGTGTGGCAGCCGTCCGAGGGCCGCGAGATCATCCTGAACCTGCCCGCCACCGTGGAGCGCTCGACGCCCTCCACCCACGCGGACCGCTTCGAGTGGATGGCCCGCAACCTGACCCGCCGCGCGCACATCTGCATCTCCGTGCACCCGCACAACGACCGCGGCACCGCCGTGGCGGCCGCCGAGCTGGCCCTGATGGCCGGCGCCGACCGCATCGAGGGCTGCCTGTTCGGGCAGGGCGAGCGCACCGGCAACGTCGACCTGATCACGCTGGGCATGAACCTGTTCTCCCAGGGCATCGACCCGCAGATCGACTTCTCGCAGATCGACGAGATCCGTCGCACCAGCGAGTACTGCAACCAGATGGAAGTCCACCCGCGCCACCCCTACGCGGGCGACCTCGTCTACACCGCCTTCTCCGGCTCCCATCAGGACGCCATCAAGAAGGGCTTCGACGCCATGGAGGCCGACGCGGCCGCCAAGGGCGTCACCGTCGACGACATCGAGTGGGCCGTCCCGTACCTGCCGATCGACCCGAAGGACGTCGGCCGCTCCTACGAGGCGGTCATCCGGGTCAACTCGCAGTCCGGCAAGGGCGGCATCGCGTACGTCCTGAAGAACGACCACAAGCTGGACCTGCCGCGCCGCATGCAGATCGAGTTCTCGCGGATCATCCAGGCCAAGACCGACTCCGAGGGCGGCGAGGTCACCCCGACCGCGATCTGGAACGTCTTCCAGGACGAGTACCTGCCCAACCCCGAGAACCCGTGGGGTCGGATCCAGCTGCGCTCCGGCTCGACCGCCACCGACAAGGACGGCACCGACACGCTGACCGTCGAGGCGGTCGTGGACGGCGTCGAGGCGGTGCTGGACGGCACCGGCAACGGTCCGATCTCGGCCTTCTTCGACGCGCTGGCCGGCATCGGCATCGACGCCCGCCTGCTGGACTACACCGAGCACACGATGAGCGAGGGCGCCTCCGCCGTCGCCGCCTCGTACATCGAGTGCGCGATCGACGGCCGCGTCCTGTGGGGCATCGGCATCGACGCGAACACCACCCGCGCCTCCCTGAAGGCGGTCATCTCCGCCGTCAACCGCGCGGGCCGCTGACCGTTCGTCCGTGAACCCCGCTCCTCCTCCCGGAGGGGCGGGGTTCCGCCGTTCCGGCCCCGGTCACCGGACGGGACTTCTCGTTCATGCGGCCGAGGGCGGGGAAGCCGGGGGGCGGCCGTGGGCGACGGGCGCGCAGGTGGGGCCGGGTCCGGGGCCGAATTCGGGCAGGGGCGCAGATCGGCCAAGTACGGGGGTCGGGCGATGTTGTCTTGTCACACGGCTGACGCATCCTCACCGATGTGGCTAACATCACGCCAACCCGGCGATGTTGCCGGAAGGTTACGGAGGTGCGACGTGCTGCCAGTTCGGGGTGGGGACGGCCGGAAGCTGACGGTCTGGGGTATCCGCACCACCTGGAGCACCGTGGGTGACGGGGAGTTCTTCTGCCCCGACTGCGGTGGCGACCGCAACTACCGCCGGCGCACGGGGCGCCGCCGGTTCACCGTCCTGGGCGTGCCGCTGCTGCCCCGCGGGCAGGCGGGTCCCGTCGTCGAGTGCCAGGGCTGCCGCGAGCGCTTCGGCACCGAGGTCCTGGACCACCTCACCACCACCCGTTTCTCCGCGCTGCTGCGCGACGCCGTGCACACCGTGACCCTGGCCGTGCTGGCCGCCGGGGGGACGGCCTCGCGCAGCGCGCTGGAGGCGGCCGTGGGCGCCGTACGGTCCGCCGGGTTCCAGGACTGCTCCGAGGAGCAGCTGGAGTCCCTGGTCGAGGGACTGGCCGCCGAGGAGGGCAGGCTCGGGCTCTACGACGGCCCCGACTGCTACGGCGCCGCGCTCTCGATCGAACTGCACGAGGTCCTGGAACCGCTGGCCCCGCACCTGGCCGGCCCGGGCCGCGAATCGATCCTGCTGCAGGGCGCGCGCGTGGCTTTGGCCGACGGCCCGTACATCCCCGCGGAGCGCGAGGTGCTGGCCACCGTGGGCGCGGCGCTGCGGATGGACGCGGACGAGGTCGCGCGGCTGCTGTCGGCGGTCCGGGCGCCGTAGCGGCCCGGAGCCGGTCCCGTCCCGTCCGCCCCCTCCCGTACGGGGTCCCGCGCGACCCCCGGTCCCCGCCCCCTCGCCGTGACCGCGCCGGCGCTTTCGGGCGCGGCCGCGGTCGCGTCTCACGGTGTGGGCGAAAACCGCACATTCCGAGGTAACGATCGGGCCTCGCGGCCCCGATCCGGAGATCCTTCCGCGTGCCGTGAACCGCGGAGGCGTGTCATCCGTACGGAGTGTTTCCACCAGGTGGACGGGCGGAGCGGGGGCTTCATCTTTGCGTGGCCGAACGGCTCGTGAGGTGTGAACCCGCACGTCATCGCATACGGCCTTCGCGTTCGCGCAGCGGGAAGCGGCCATTCTGTGAAGCGTTGGCCATAGTCGACGCCGGGGGTCTCCACCACTGGAGGAACCTCCAGATCCCGCACCGCCCCCGGTCAACATTTTGTAGAAGTCGACGATATCTGTGAGCGGCCCCACAGGCGTTCAATTCCGGTCACACGAGGAGACGCCGCCGGTAACACCGCGGAGCTTCGATTCGCGTGGACGTACTGATCTCCCTGTCGGATCAACGGGCTAACGACCCACTTCGGCCAGGGACAACCAGCTTCCTCCAGCTTCCTCCAGCTTCCTCTCAGTTACCTACCTCATTGAAGGGCAAGGCAGAGATGGCACGTGTCGCCGCACCGCTTTCCGCCACCGGAAAGCAGAGCACGCACCCGGTCGACGAGGTGCTCCCCCTCCCCAAGCTCGCGCTGTACGGCTTCCAGCACGTACTCGCGTTCTACGCCGGTGCGGTGATCGTTCCGATCATCGTCGGTGGCGCCCTCGGGCTCTCCGCCGAGCAGCTGGTCTACCTGATCAATGCCGACCTCCTCACCTGCGGTATCGCCTCGATCATCCAGGCGTGGGGCATCGGCAGGATCGGGGCGCGGCTGCCCCTGATCCAGGGCGTCACCTTCACGGCGGTGTCCCCGATGATCGCCATAGGTCTCGGAGCGGGCGGCGGGACGGCGGGCCTCCTCGTCATCTACGGCGCGGTCATCACGGCCGGCATCGCCACCTTCGCCTTCGCCTGGCTGCCTCCCAAGGCCTTCCGCGTGATCATGCGGCTCTTCCCGCCGGTCGTCACCGGCACGGTGATCACCGTCCTCGGCATCGTGCTGATCCCGGTCGGCCTGAACGACGCCGCGGGCGGCCTCGGCAGCCCCGACTTCGGTGACCCGAAGCACTTCGCCTACGCCGGCGGCACGATGCTCTTCATCCTCATCCTGATGAAGCTCGGCAGGCCCTTCCTCAACAGCATCTCCATCCTGCTCGGCCTCGTCGGCGGCACCGCCGTCGCCTTCCTGCTCGGCGACGCCAAGTTCGGCAACGTCAGCAACTCGGACTGGATCGGCATCACCACGCCGTTCTACTACGGTGCGCCGAAGTTCGAGTGGTTCCCGATCGTGCTGATGCTCATCGTCATGCTGATCACCATGGTCGAGACCACCGGCGACACCTACGCCGTCGGTGACATCGTCGGCAAGGAGATCGACAGCGAGACCGTGGCCCGCGCCCTGCGTGCCGACGGCGCCGCGACCGCCCTCGGCGGTGTCCTGAACTCCTTCCCGTACGTGGCCTTCGCGGAGAACGTCGGCCTGGTCCGCATGACCAAGGTCAAGAGCCGCTTCGTCGTGGTCGCCGCGGGTGTCTTCATGATCGTGCTCGGCCTGCTCCCCAAGGCCGCCGCGATCGTCGCCGCCGTCCCGCACGGAGTGCTCGGCGGGGCCGCGACCGTGATGTTCGCGATGGTCGCCCTGGCGGGCATCCAGACCCTGGCCAAGGTCGACCTCAAGGAGGAGAAGAACGCGCTCATCGTGGGTGTCTCCCTGGCCTTCGCGCTGCTCCCCGCCACCGTCCCGGTGCTCTTCAAGGACCACATGGACGCGGACCTCTCCTCGCTCCTCAACAGCGGTGTGACGCTCGGTGCCACGGCCGCGATCGTCCTGAACCTGATCTTCAACGGTCTGGGCAAGGACGGTGCGCACGACGCCCCGCCGGCCGACGCCCCGCTGGCCGACTCCCTGCTGGCCGACGCCCCTGCGGACGCCTCCCCGGCGGCGGCCGGCGGGTCCACGGCAGCCGTCCCGGCCCAGTCGGGCGAGGGCGAGCCCGCCCCCGCACCGACCGCCTGATCCTCCCAAGGGGTGTCCCCCGCCGGGCCTCGTGCCCGGCGGGGGACGCTGCCGTTCGGGAGCCCGGCTGCCGTTCGGGAGCCCGCTGCCGTTCGGGGAGGCGGTCCTGTCGGTGGCGTACGGGACAATGGGCCCATGAGTCTGTTCCGCGACGACGGCATCGTGCTGCGCACCCAGAAGCTGGGTGAGGCGGACCGCATCATCACGCTCCTGACCCGGGGCCACGGCCGGGTCCGGGCCGTCGCCCGCGGCGTCCGGCGGACGAAGTCCAAGTTCGGCGCCGGGCTGGAACCTTTCTCCCACGCCGACGTGCAGTTCTTCTCGCGCAGCGGCGAACTGATCGGCCGCAGCCTCCCGCTCTGCACGCAGACCCAGATCATCGCTCCGTACGGCAACGGCATCGCCACCGACTACGCCCGCTACACCGCCGGCACCGCGATGCTGGAGACCGCCGAGCGGTTCACCGACCACGAGGGCGAGCCCGCCGTACAGCAGTACCTGCTGCTCGTCGGCGCCCTGCGCACCCTCTCGCGCGGCGAACACGCCCCCAACCTCATCCTCGACGCCTTCCTGTTGCGCTCCCTCGCCGTCAACGGCTACGCGCCCAGCTTCGACGACTGCGCGAAGTGCGGGATCCACGGCCCCAACCGGCACTTCTCCGTCGCCGCGGGCGGAGTCATATGCGGCGACTGCCGCGTCCCCGGCAGCGTCGTACCCTCGTCGGAGGCCATCGCCCTGCTCAGCGCCCTGCTGACGGGCGACTGGGGACATGCCGACGCGTGCGAGGCGCGTCACGTGCGGGAGGGCAGCGGGCTGGTCTCGGCCTACTTGCACTGGCATCTGGAGCGCGGGCTACGCTCGCTGCGGTACGTCGAGAAATAGGAGCTGGGCACATGGCACGACGCGGGATTCTGGGACGCTCTCGCCGCGAGTACAAGGTTCCCGAGCCGCACCCCTCCGGTGAGCGCCCGCCGAAGATCCCCGGCGAGCTCGTCCCGAACCACGTCGCGATCGTCATGGACGGCAACGGCCGCTGGGCCAAGGAGCGCGGACTGCCGCGCACCGAGGGCCACAAGGTGGGCGAGGGCGTCGTACTCGACGTGCTCAAGGGCTGCCTGGAGATGGGCGTCAAGAACCTCTCCCTGTACGCCTTCTCGACGGAGAACTGGAAGCGCTCGCCCGACGAGGTGCGCTTCCTCATGAACTTCAACCGCGACGTCATCCGGCGCCGCCGCGACGAGATGAACGAGCTGGGTATCCGGATCCGCTGGGTCGGCCGCATGCCGAAGATGTGGAAGTCGGTCGTCCAGGAGCTCCAGGTCGCACAGGAGCAGACCGTCGACAACGACGCGATGACCCTCTACTTCTGCGTCAACTACGGCGGCCGCGCCGAGATCGCGGACGCGGCCCAGGCGATCGCGCGCGATGTCGCGGCGGGGAAGCTGGACCCGTCGAAGGTCAACGAGAAGACCTTCGCGAAGTACATCTACTACCCGGACATGCCGGACGTGGACCTCTTCCTGCGCCCGAGCGGCGAGCAGCGCACCTCCAACTACCTGCTCTGGCAGAGCGCGTACGCCGAGATGGTGTTCCAGGACGTCCTGTGGCCCGACTTCGACCGCCGCAACCTGTGGCAGGCCTGCTACGAGTACGCCCAGCGCGACCGCCGCTTCGGCGGTGCCGTCCCGAACCAGGGGGAGGCCGCCACCGGCTGAGTCCGGGCCGCCACTAGGATCCGCTGTCATGGACACGAACGGGGTACCGGCGGTGGACGCGAACGTACGGCTCGTCTACCGGGCCACGACGGCGGATCTCACCGAGGCGGTTCTGGCGCGGAACAGCAGGACGCCGGCCGGGCGGCGCAGGAAGTGGGTCTACACGGCTCTCGCGGCGCCGTTCCTGGCGCTGAGCGTGCTGTTCGCCCTGTGGGGCGACGGCGTCCGGCCGGTCTCGATCGGGCTGGCAGCGGGCGCCCTCAGCGTTCCCGTGACGGCGCTGGTCTTCCCCCGGCTCCAGGCGCGGGCCTACGCTGGGCTGCTGGAGAAGACGGGGGAGATACGGGCCGCCGTGGACGACAGCGGGGTCCGGGTGACCACCGCGGACACCGAGACCAGCATCGGCTGGACGGCGCAACCCTCGTACACGGAGACGGACGGGTTGTTCGTCATGCTGAGCGCCGACAAGCAGTCGGTCGGCATGACGGTCCTGCCCAAGCGGGGAGTCCGCGATCCGGCCGACATCGACCGGCTCCGGAACATCCTGGACCGGAACCTGACGCGTCTCTGAGACCGCTTAGGCGGCGGCCGCCGCGCAGTCCGCGCAGGTGCCGAAGATCTCCACCGTGTGGGCGACGTTCACGAAGCCGTGCTCCGCCGCGATGGTCTCCGCCCACTTCTCCACCGCCGGACCCTCCACCTCGACGGCCTTGCCGCACTTGCGGCAGACCAGGTGGTGGTGGTGGTCCCCGGTGGAGCAGCGCCGGTAGACGGACTCGCCGTCACTGGTGCGCAGCACGTCCACCTCGCCCGCGTCCGCGAGGGACTGCAAGGTGCGGTAGACGGTGGTCAGACCCACGGAATCACCGCGGTGCTTGAGCATGTCGTGGAGTTCCTGGGCACTGCGGAACTCGTCCACCTCGTCCAGCGCCGCCGCTACGGCGGCCCGCTGTCGGGTGGATCGTCCTCGTACTGGCGCGGTACTCATCTCGCCAGGCGCAGTCGCCACCGGTTCCTCCTCGTTTCGGTCTCGGCCCATTGTGCCAGGCGGCCGACTGCCCGAACCCGTCACACCTTTACGTCGTCCCGCGTACAGACTTCCTCGGCGGCGCGGGCGGCCCTGGCCCGGCGCCGGGCCAGGGGGGTGGACACGGCCGTCATGACGACGAACACGGCGATGGCGAGGAGCACGATGGCGCCACCGGAGGGTGCGTCGACGTAGTAGGTCGTGGCCGTGCCGGAGAGCGAGACCAGGACGCCGATCAGCATGGCCAGGCTCAGGGTGGCGGTGAAGCCCCGGGTGACGCGCTGGGCGGCGGCGACGGGGATCACCATCATGGCGCTGACCAGCAGCAGGCCGACGATGCGCATCGCGACGGTGACGGTGACGGCGGCGGTGACCGCCATCAGCAGGTTCAGGAAGCGCACCGGCAGGCCGGTGACCCGGGCGAACTCCTCGTCCTGGCAGACCGCGAAGAGCTGGCGGCGCAGGCCGACAGTGACCGCGATGACGAACACGGCGAGGACCACCGCGGTGGCGGTGTCCTCGGTCGAGACGGTCGTGATGGACCCGAACAGGTAGCTGGTCAGATTGGCCGTGGAGCCGCCTGGGGCCAGGTTGATGATCATGACGCCGCCGGCCATGCCGCCGTAGAAGAGCATGGCGAGCGCGATGTCCCCGCTGGTCTTGCCGCGGGAGCGGATCAGCTCCATGCCGACCGCGCCGATGACCGCGACCAGGGTGGCCATCCAGATCGGGCTCGTGTTGAGCAGGAAGCCGAGCGCGACACCGGTCATGGCCACGTGCCCGATGCCGTCGCCCATGATGGCCTGGCGGCGCTGCACGAGGTACGTGCCGATCGCGGGGGCCGTGATGCCGACGAGGGCGGCGGCGATGAGGGCCCGCTGCATGAAGGCGTAGTCGAGGAGGTCCATCAGCTCAGCAGTCCCGTCCGGAGGGGCTCGGCGTCGTGCGCGGAGTGCGGGTGTACGTGGTCGTGGCCGGGCAGCGCGTGCTGGCCCAGGGCCTCCGGGGGCGGGCCGTCGTGCGTGACGCAGCCGTCGCGCAGGACGACGGCGCGGTCGATGAGCGGCTCCAGCGGGCCCAGCTCGTGCAGGACCAGCAGCACGGTGGTGCCGGCGGCGACCTGGCTGCGCAGGGCGTTCGCGAGGACCTCCTGGTTGGCCAGGTCCACGCCGGCCATCGGCTCGTCCATGATCAGCAGTTCCGGTTCGCCGGCGAGCGCGCGGGCGATGAGCACCCGCTGGTGCTGGCCGCCGGAGAGCGCGTTCACGGAGGCGTCGGCGTGGGAGCCCATGTCGACCAGGTCCAGCGCGCGCTCCACGGCGGCCTTGTCGGCCTTGCGCAGGAACCCGAAGCGGGTCCGGGCGAGCCGGCCGGCGGAGACGACCTCGCGGACGGTGGCCGGGACCCCGCTGGCGGCGGTGGTGCGCTGGGGGACGTACCCGATGCGCGACCAGTCGCGGAAGCGCTTGAAGTCGGTGCCGAAGAGGGAGAGGGTGCCGCCGCTCAACGGGACCTGGCCCACCACGGCGCGGACGGCCGTGGACTTGCCGGAACCGTTGGCGCCGAGCAGGGCGACGACCTCACCGCTGCGCACGGTGAGGTCGATGCCGCGCAGCACGGGGCGCGAGCCGAGCGAGGCCGTGGCCCCGCGCAGGGATATGACGGGCTGGTCCAGGGCCTTTGTGGGCGTGGACTCCATGGCTCGCGCCTCCGATGCCGCTACTGCTGTTGCCATTACTTGGTGCCGAGTGCCTTCTGGAGGTTCTTCAGGTTGGCCCGCATGACCTCGAAGTAGTCAGCGCCCTGGGACTTGTCCGTGATTCCCTCCAGGGGATCCAGGACGTCGGTCTTCAGGCCGGCGTCCGTCGCGAGGGTCTTGGCCGTCTTGTCGCTGGCCAGGGTCTCGAAGAACACCGTCGACACATTGTCCTGCTTCGCGAGGGTCTGCAGCTCCTTCATCCGGGCCGGGCTCGGCTCGGACTCGGGGTCGACGCCGGAGATGCCCTCCTGGTCGAGGCCGTAGCGCTCGGCGAGGTAGCCGAAGGCGGAGTGGGTGGTGATGAAGGTCTTGGAGGCCGTGTTCTTCAGGCCGTCCTTGAACTCGGTGTCGAGCGCGCCCAGTTTGGCGACGAGGTCGTCGGTGTTCTTCTTGTAGTCCGCCGCGTGGTCGGGGTCGGACTTCTCCAGGGCCGCGCCGACGCCCTTGGCGATCTCCGCGTACTTGACCGGGTCGAGCCAGACGTGCGGGTCCTCGCCGGCTTCGCCGTGGCCGTCGCCCGCGCCCTCGCCCTCGGCGGCGTGCTCGTGGTCCTCGTGGCCGGAGGTGCCGTGCGCCTCCAGCGTGGTGAGGGTGCCGGCGTCGACGACGTTCTTCACGCCGGACTGGGCGACGGCCTTGTCCACGGCGGGCTGCAGCGTCTTGAGGTAGAGGACGACATCGGCCTCGCCGAGCTGCGCGGTCTGCTTCGGGGTGATCTCCAGGTCGTGCGGCTCGACCCCGGGCTTGGTGAGGGTGGCGACCTTCACGTGGTCCTTGCCGATCTGCTCGGCGAGGAACTGCATCGGATAGAACGACGCCATCACGTCGAGCTTGCCGTCCTCGGCTCCGGCGGCTCCGGCCGTGCCCGAGCAGGCGGTGAGGGCCGTGGCGGCGAGGGCAACGGCTCCGGCGAGGGCGGCGGTGGGTATGAGGCGTCGTCGTACGTTCATGACATCCATTTTCATCAAAGATGGAAACGATTGTCAAAAACCCTGGTGGGAGGGGTGCGGGGGGCCCGTGGAAGGGGGTCCCGATTTGAAAGGGGGGGTGCGGGCGCCGGTAACCTTGAGGCTTCGCCGTTCGTCCTCGTAAATGAAGAGAGCACCGTGGCCGCCGACAAGATCGAAACCATCGTCAGCCTGAGCAAGCGCCGTGGCTTCGTTTTCCCGTGCAGTGACATCTACGGCGGCTCCAAGGCCGCCTGGGATTACGGTCCGCTCGGTGTCGAGCTCAAGGAGAACATCAAGCGCCAGTGGTGGAAGGCGATGGTCACCGGGCGTGAGGACATCGTCGGCCTCGACTCCTCCGTGATCCTGGCCCCCGAGGTCTGGGTGGCCTCCGGTCACGTCGGCACCTTCTCGGACCCGCTGACCGAGTGCACCTCCTGTCACAAGCGCCACCGCGCCGACCACCTGGAAGAGGCGTACGAGGCCAAGCACGGCCGCGTGCCCGCCAACGGTCTGGCCGACATCAACTGCCCCAACTGCGGCGTGAAGGGCCAGTTCACCGAGCCCAAGCAGTTCTCCGGCATGCTGGAGACCCACCTCGGCCCGACCCAGGACACCGGCTCCAAGGCGTACCTGCGCCCCGAGACCGCCCAGGGCATCTTCACCAACTTCGCCCACGTGATGACCACCTCGCGCAAGAAGCCCCCCTTCGGCATCGCGCAGATGGGCAAGTCCTTCCGCAACGAGATCACCCCCGGCAACTTCATCTTCCGCACCCGCGAGTTCGAGCAGATGGAGATGGAGTTCTTCGTCAAGCCGGGCGAGGACGAGCAGTGGCAGGAGTACTGGATGCAGGAGCGGTGGAACTGGTACCGCGACCTCGGCATCCGCGAGGAGAACATCCGCTGGTACGACCACCCGAAGGAGAAGCTGTCCCACTACTCGAAGCGCACCGCCGACATCGAGTACCGCTTCAACTTCGGTGGCAATGAGTTCTCCGAGCTCGAAGGCGTCGCCAACCGCACCGACTTCGACCTCAAGGCGCACTCCGCCGCCTCCGGCTCGGAGCTCGTGTACTTCGACCAGGAGTCGAAGGAGAAGTACACCCCGTACGTCATCGAGCCGGCCGCCGGTGTCAACCGCGCGATGCTCGCCTTCATGCTCGACGCGTTCAACGAGGACGAGGCCCCCAACGCCAAGGGCGCCATGGAGAAGCGCACCGTGATGCGCTTCGACCCGCGCCTGGCCCCGGTCAAGGTCGCCGTCCTGCCGCTGTCCCGCAACGCGCAGCTGTCGCCGAAGGCCAAGGGCCTCGCCGCCGACCTGCGCAAGCACTGGAACATCGAGTTCGACGACGCGGGCGCCATCGGCCGCCGCTACCGCCGTCAGGACGAGATCGGCACGCCGTTCTGCGTCACCGTCGACTTCGACACCCTCGACGACAACGCGGTGACCGTGCGCGAGCGCGACACCATGAAGCAGGAGCGCGTCTCCCTGGACCAGATCCAGAGCTACCTCGGCAGCCGCCTGCTCGGCTGCTAGGTTCCGCCGCTGATGCGGCAGTGGCCCGGTGCGCAGCGCGCACCGGGCCACTGCCGTCTTCCGGGCCGGGTCCGGGGCGTCAGGCGCGCAGGCCCCGTACGACCAGGGCGGTGACCGCCTCGAACTCGGCGGTGATGGTCGGCGCCAGCCAGTCCGCCGCGTACTGCGGGTCGTGGAAGCGGCCGGTGGCATCGAACACCGCGCGCGCGGCGGCCGGTACGTCGGGCGCGCTGAGCGATCCCGCCGCGACCCCCTCGCCGATGATCCGGGAGAGCTGCCCGATCAGCTCGGTGATGTGGTGCTCCACCACGCCGCTGCTCTCGCCGAGCAGCACGATGTACGTCGCGAACAGCTCCGGGTCGTCACCCGCCTTGTGGCGCTTGGCCTCGAACAGGGCCTCCAGCCACGATTCCAGCTTGGAGGGGGCCGGCTCGGCCGGCGCCGAGGCGATCTCCTCGAGCATGACCACGCTCTTGGCGAGCCAGCGGTCCGTGACGGCCTCGCGCAGCGCGGCCTTCGACGGGAAGTGCCGGTACACGCTGCCGTGACTGACACCGAGGGCACGCGCCACGTCCACCACGGTCGCCTTGGTCGGGCCGAAGCGGCGCAGCACCTCCTCGGTGGTCTCGAGGATGCGCTCGGGGGTGAGGGGCTCGGCGGCTGCGGGTGGCATGAGTACGACCGTACAGCCGGATCAGTGCTCGCTGTCCAGATGGGCCATCTGGGCTGCCGGGTACCGGTCGCCCGCGGCCGCACCGGGCGGGACCGCGTCCTCGATGGCGGCGAGGTCGGCGGCGGTCAGGGTGACCTGGAGGGCGCCCAGGGCCTCGCCGAGCCGGTCCCGGCTGCGGGCGCCGACCAGCGGCACGATGTCCTCGCCCCGCGAGAGAACCCAGGCGATGGCCGTCTGGGCGACGCTCACGCCCTTCTCGTCGGCGACTTTGCGCAGGGCGTCGACCAGGTCGAGGTTCCGGTCGAGGTTGTCGCCCTGGAAGCGCGGGCTCATCCCGCGGAAATCACCCGGAGCCAGGGCCCGGTCGCGGGTGAAGTGGCCGCTGATCAGGCCGCGGGACAGCACGCCGTACGCCGTGACGCCGATGCCGAGCTCGCGGGCGGCCGGCAGGATCTCCTCCTCGATCCCGCGCGAGATCAGGGAGTACTCGATCTGGAGATCGGCGATCGGTGCCACGGCCGCGGCCCGGCGCAGGGTGTCCGCGCCGACCTCGGAGAGCCCGATGTGCCGGACGTGCCCGGCCGTGACGGCCTCGGCGATGGCGCCGACGGTCTCCTCGATCGGCACGTCGGGGTCCACGCGGGCGATGCGGTAGACGTCGATGTGGTCCCGGCCGAGCCGCTGGAGCGAATAGGCCAGGAAGTTCTTGACGGCCTCCGGCCGGCCGTCGTACCCGGTGAAGCCGCCCTCCACGGTGCGCAGGGCGCCGAACTTCACGCTGGTCAGCGCCTTCTCGCGGGCCGCGGCGGGGGCGGTGCGCAGGGCTTCGTTGATGAGGAGCTCGTTGTGCCCCATGCCGTAGAAGTCGCCGGTGTCCAGCAGGGTGACCCCGGCGTTGAGGGCGGCGTGGATGGTGGCGAGGGACTCGGCCCGGTCGGCCTCGCCGTACAGGGCGGACATCCCCATGCAGCCCAGGCCCAGGGGGAAGACGTCGGGGCCGGTCCTGCCGAGGGTGCGGGTGCCGGTCCCGGTCTGTGAGGCGCTCTGCGAGGTGCCGTGCGAGGTGCCGTGCGAGGTGCTCTGGTTCGTCGTCATGGAACGAGAATGGCATGACGGCTGACAGATTTCAATATCTGTCACTCGTTCGCGCAAGGAAGCCCCGTCCGCAAGGCGGACGGGGCTGGGGGAAGCGTCAGGCCGCCACGCGCAGGATCAGGGCGGCCGCGGCGACCAGCAGGAGGACGGCCGCGGGGGCGAAGGCGTAGTCCTTCGCGCGCAGGTGGGCGACGATCGCGCCGATGAAGTAGAGGGCCACGCCGACGGCGGCGGCGATGCCCAGCGGGGGCAGCCACAGGCCCGCGACCAGGCCTATCGCGCCGGCGGCCTTGAGGGCGGCCAGCCGGGGGAGCCAGGAGTCCGGCACCCCGACCTTCGCCATGCTCTCCGTGATCGCGGGGTTGCGCTGGAGCGTGAAGGTCGCGGACGCGGCGAGCGTGAGGGCGAGCAGTCCGGCGGCGACGGCATAGGCGATGAACATGAAGGGCTCCAACGATCGGCGATGTAGAACCATTGAATATCATCAACGATTATCCAGGCGCAATCATTTCCCGGTTGTTACGATGTGGACATGACGGCGCCTCAGGACCCCACGCACCCGCCGCAGCGGCTGGGCATGCTGCTGGCCTGGCACGGATCGGTCACCCAGACCCGCATGAAGCAGGCGCTCAGCGCCGCCGGACTCACCCCGCGCCACGCGATGACGCTGACGCACCTGGACGGCGGGCCCATCGGCCAGGGCGCGCTGGCCGAGCGGCTGGAGGTGGACCCGAGCGTGCTCGTCGGGATCCTCAACGACCTGGAGGGCGACGGGCTCGTCGAGCGCCGCCGGGACCCGGCCGACCGGCGCCGCCACAACGTCGCCATCACCGACGCGGGCACCGCGGCCCTCGCGAAGACGAACGCGGCCCTCGACGCGGTGGAACTCGGGCTCTTCGCCCGCCTCTCGGACCGGGACCAGGAGGCGCTGCGCGGCCTGTTGGACCGGATCGACTCGAGCAGCGAGGACTTCGCCTGCGGGGAGTAGGAGGCCAGGGCGGGCCGGAGGCTCAGGCGCTCAGGCGCTCAGGCGGGCACGTGAGCGCGCGCAGCGGCCCAACCCCCCCGGCTCATTGCCGCGGTGAGGCGCCCGTGCGCGCCGCGGGGCCGGACTGCGGCTCCAGTGCGCGGGCCGTGCGCAGGGCCGTCTCCCGGGCCCAGCTGCCGCTGGTGGCGAAGCCGACGCACAGGACGAGCAGTCCGCACACCGTGATGATCCACCAGGCCGGCCGGGCCGCGGACACGAAGTCGGCGGCGGAGCCGGACCCGCCGGTCATTCCGGCGGCCAGGACCGCGCCCACGATCGCCACGCCCAGCGCCCCGCCGGTCTGCCGGCTGGTGGAGGCCACCGCCGCGGCCACGCCGGCCTGGGCGCGCGGCATCCCGGAGACCGCGGTGTTGGTGATCGGCGCGTTCACCAGGCCGAACCCGATGCCGAAGAGCACGTACCCGCAGAACAGCATCGCCGTCGAGCTCTCGGCGGAGAAGGCGGCGAACAGCAGCCCGCTCGCCCCCATCGTCACGCCCGCGACCAGCAGCGGCAGTCGCGGTCCCCGGGTGGCGACGAGCCGTCCCGACACCGGCGCGCAGAGGAAGGCGAAGGCCGCCATCGGCAGCATGTACAGGCCGGCGTCCAGGGCGCCGAGGCCCCGTACGTCCTGGAGGTACAGGGTGTTCAGGAACAGGAACCCGGACAGCGCGGCGAAGGCGCTGACCGCGATCACGGTGGCCCCGCTGAAGGGGGCGCTACGGAAGAACCGCGGGTCGATCAGGGGCTCCGCCCGCCGCGACTCGTAGGCCAGCAGCCCGGCCAGGGACGAGGCGGCGACGAGCGCGCACCCCAGGATCAGCGGGGAGCGCAGTCCGGCGGCGGGGGCCTCGATGATCCCGAACGTGACCGAGCCGAGCAGCCCCATGATCAGCAGCTGCCCGACCGGGTCCGGGCGGCGCGGGTGGTCGGCCCGGGACTCCGGGATGTAGCGCAGGGTCAGGACGAGGGCGAGGAGGCCGACGGGGAGGTTGATCCAGAAGATCGACCGCCAGCCGACCGAGTCCACCAGCAGGCCGCCGATCAGCGGGCCCGCGGCCATGGAGATGCCGACGACCGCACCCCAGACGCCGATGGCGCGGGCGCGCTCCTTCGGCTCGGTGAACGTGTTGGTGATGATCGACATGGCGACCGGGTTGAGCATCGAGCCGCCGACGGCCTGGATCATCCGGAAGGCGATGAGCCAGCCCAGGCTGGGCGCGAGCGAGCAGAGCACCGAGCCGGCGGTGAAGAGCACGACGCCGGCCGTGAAGACCTTGCGGCGGCCGATCCGGTCCGCGGTGGAGCCGGCCAGCATCAGGAGCGAGGCCAGGACCAGCGTGTACGCGTCGATCGTCCACTGCATGCCGGCCACGGAGGCGTGCAGATCGCGGCGCATGGAGGGGAGGGCGACGTTCAGGACGGTGTTGTCGAGGCTGACGATGAGCAGGCTCATGCAGCAGATCGTCAGGATCAGCAGGCGCCGCCGCTGGGTCAGCTCGTCCATGGGGCCGATAGTACGCCTAACTAACGACATGCGATCAACGGCGCGGCTGAGCCACAATGGTGGGATGACCACGCTTCCCCCGCCTCTCGCGATCGGCCCGTACACCGTGCAGCCCCCGGTGGTGCTCGCGCCGATGGCCGGCATCACCAATGCCCCGTTCCGTACGCTGTGCCGCGAGTTCTCGGGCGGCAAGGGGCTGTTCGTGAGCGAGATGATCACGACCCGGGCCCTGGTCGAGCGCAACGAGAAGACCATGCAGCTGATCCACTTCGACGAGACCGAGAAGCCCCGCTCGATCCAGCTGTACGGAGTCGACCCCGCGACGGTCGGCAAGGCGGTCCGCATGATCGTCGAAGAGGACCGCGCCGACCACATCGACCTCAACTTCGGCTGCCCGGTGCCCAAGGTCACCCGCAAGGGTGGCGGCTCGGCCCTCCCGTACAAGCGCAACCTGCTGCGCGCGATCCTGCGCGAGGCCGTCGCGGGCGCCGGCGACCTGCCGGTGACCATGAAGATGCGCAAGGGCATCAACGACGACCACCTCACCTACCTCGACGCCGGCCGGATCGCCGTCGAGGAGGGCGTCACCGCCATAGCCCTGCACGGCCGCACCACCGCCCAGCACTACGGCGGCACCGCCGACTGGGAGGCCATCGCACGGCTCAAGGAGCACGTGCCGGAGATCCCGGTGCTCGGCAACGGAGACATCTGGTGCGCCGAGGACGCGCTGCGGATGGTCCGCGAGACCGGCTGCGACGGCGTGGTCGTGGGACGCGGCTGCCTGGGGCGGCCGTGGCTCTTCAACGACCTGGTCGCGGCCTTCGAGGGCCGGCCGGAGGACTTCCACAAGCCGACCCTGCGCGAGGTCGCGCGCACGATGCTGCGCCATGCCGAGCTGCTGGGGGAGTGGATCGGCGACGAGGCGCGCGGGGTGATCGACTTCCGTAAGCACGTGGCCTGGTACACCAAGGGCTTCTCGGTGGGCTCGGAGATGCGGCAGAAGCTCGCCGTGACCTCCTCCCTGGCCGAGCTGGATGCTCATCTGAGCGAGCTGGACTTGGATCAGCCCTGGCCGGACAGCGCGGACGGCCCGAGGGGCCGTACGTCCGGAAACAACCGGGTTGTCCTGCCCGAGGGCTGGCTGAACGATCCGTATGACTGCGCGGGCGTGAGCGAGGACGCCGAACTGGACACGTCCGGGGGCTGAGAAACAGGTGGCAAAACGTGCCGTCGGTGGCGTGACATACGCCACGCATGGGTGAGGTTTCGCTCAGATGAGCATATTGGTCACGGATAAGACTTTCAAAGGGTGGCACTGGGTGCCACCCTTTGTCCGTTCAACTCTTGAACGCAAATGGATCGATGATCGCTCATCCGAGCGCAAACAAGCCTCAGTGAGCACCTCACCCTTCGGGATCTGAAGGTTCTTCGTAGGTTTTGGCTACTCGTCAGTTACATTCGATTGGCTGGCACCCAGGTGGTTAAGGGCGCATGACGGCCAAGTGGACGTACCCATAAGCCTTCGATCTGGGTATGTTCCTGGCCGTCAGGGCAGCCACCGAGCCTCGAGGAGTCGAGACCCGTGTCGGAAAACAAAGATCAGAAGTTCGTCTACGACTTCACGGAGGGCAACCGCGACCTCAAGGACCTTCTCGGCGGCAAGGGTGCCAACCTCGCCGAGATGACCAACCTGGGTCTGCCGGTCCCTCCCGGCTTCACCATCACCACCGAGGCCTGCAAGGTCTACCTCGACAGCGGCGAGGCCCCGGCCGAGCTGCGCGAAGAGGTCAGCGCGCACCTCGCCGCCCTCGAGGCGAAGATGGGCAAGAAGCTCGGCCAGTCGGACGACCCGCTGCTGGTCTCCGTGCGTTCCGGCGCCAAGTTCTCGATGCCGGGCATGATGGACACGGTCCTCAACATCGGCCTCTCCGACGAGTCCGTCGCCGGCCTCGCCACCCAGGCCGGCAACGAGCGCTTCGCGTGGGACTCGTACCGCCGCCTGATCCAGATGTTCGGCAAGACCGTCCTGGACGTGGACGGCGAGCTGTTCGAGGAAGCCCTCGACGAGGCCAAGGCCGCCAAGAAGGTCACCGTCGACACCGACCTCGACGCCGCCGACCTCAAGAAGCTGGTCACCCGCTTCAAGAAGATCGTCGCCAAGCAGGCCGGCCGCGAGTTCCCGCAGGACGCCCGCGAGCAGCTCGACCTCGCCGTCGAAGCGGTCTTCAACTCCTGGAACACCGACCGCGCCAAGCTCTACCGCCGCCAGGAGCGCATCCCGAGCGACCTGGGCACCGCGGTCAACATCTGCTCCATGGTGTTCGGCAACCTCGGCCCCGACTCGGGCACCGGCGTCGCCTTCACCCGCGACCCGGCCACCGGCCACGCGGGCGTCTACGGCGACTACCTGCAGAACGCCCAGGGCGAGGACGTGGTCGCGGGCATCCGCAACACCGTGCCGCTCGCGGACCTGGAGACCATCGACAAGGTCTCGTACGACCAGCTCATGACGATCATGACGGCGTTGGAGAACCACTACAAGGATCTCTGCGACATCGAGTTCACCATCGAGCGCGGCCAGCTGTGGATGCTGCAGACCCGTGTCGGCAAGCGCACCGCCGGCGCCGCCTTCCGCATCGCCACCCAGCTCGTGGACCAGGGCCTCATCGACGAGGCCGAGGCCCTCCAGCGCGTCAACGGCGCGCAGCTGGCGCAGCTGATGTTCCCGCGCTTCGACGAGGGTGCCAAGACCACCCTGCTGGGCCGCGGCATCGCCGCCTCCCCGGGCGCGGCCGTCGGCAAGGCCGTCTTCGACTCCTACACGGCCGTCAAGTGGTCCCGCTCCGGCGAGAAGGTCATCCTGATCCGCCGCGAGACCAACCCGGACGACCTCGACGGCATGATCGCCTCCGAGGGCATCCTGACCTCGCGCGGCGGCAAGACCTCGCACGCCGCCGTCGTCGCCCGCGGCATGGGCAAGACCTGCGTCTGCGGCGCCGAGGACCTCGAGGTCGACACCAAGCGCCGCCGCATGACGGTCGGCGGAACGGTCGTCGAAGAGGGCGACGTCGTCTCCATCGACGGCTCCACCGGCAAGGTCTACCTCGGCGAGGTACCCGTCGTACCGTCCCCGGTCGTCGAGTACTTCGAGGGCCGCATGCACGCCGGCGCCGACGACGCCGACGAGCTGGTCGCGGCCGTGCACCGGATCATGGCCTACGCGGACCGCGTACGCCGCCTGCGGGTGCGCGCCAACGCCGACAACGCCGAGGACGCGCTGCGCGCCCGCCGCTTCGGCGCCCAGGGCATCGGCCTGTGCCGCACCGAGCACATGTTCCTCGGCGAGCGCCGCGAACTGGTGGAGCGGCTGATCCTCGCGGACACCGACGACGAGCGCGAGGAGGCACTCAGTGCCCTCCTGCCGCTCCAGAAGAAGGACTTCGTCGAGCTGTTCGAGGCGATGGACGGGCTGCCCGTCACCGTCCGCCTGCTCGACCCGCCGCTGCACGAGTTCCTGCCCGACATCACCGAGCTGTCGGTGCGCGTCGCCCTCGCCGAGTCCCGCAAGGACGCCAACGAGAACGACCTGCGCCTCCTCCAGGCCGTGCACAAGCTGCACGAGCAGAACCCGATGCTGGGTCTGCGCGGCGTCCGCCTCGGCCTGGTCATCCCCGGCCTGTTCAAGATGCAGGTCCGGGCGATCGCCGAAGCCGCGGCCGAGCGCAAGAACGCCAAGGGCGACCCGCGCGCCGAGATCATGGTCCCGCTCGTCGGCACCGTGCAGGAGCTGGAGATCGTCCGCGAGGAGGCCGACCAGGTCATCGCCGAGGTCGAGGCCGCCACCGGCACCGACCTCAAGCTGACCATCGGCACCATGATCGAGCTGCCCCGCGCCGCCCTCACCGCCGGTCAGATCGCCGAGGCCGCGCAGTTCTTCTCCTTCGGCACGAACGACCTGACCCAGACCGTGTGGGGCTTCTCCCGCGACGACGTCGAGGCCAGCTTCTTCACCGCCTACCTGGAGAAGGGCATCTTCGGGGTCTCGCCCTTCGAGACCATCGACCGCGACGGCGTCGGCACGCTGGTCCGCAGCGCCGTCGAGGCCGGCCGGGCCACCCGCCCCGACCTCAAGCTCGGTGTCTGCGGAGAGCACGGCGGCGACCCCGAGTCCGTCCACTTCTTCCACGAGGTCGGCCTGGACTACGTCTCCTGCTCGCCGTTCCGGATTCCGGTCGCGCGCCTGGAGGCCGGCCGCGCCGCCGCCGAGGCGAAGGGCAGCGACAGCCGCTGACCCCTCCGCGGCCCCGATGCCGGGGCCCCCACTGACCGCGCCTGCCCCCGGGTTCCCTGACGTCCGGTGGCAGGCGCGTCTATTTCCGCGGTGTTCCGAGGCGTTCCGGGGCGGTGTTCCCCGCTGTTCCCCGGCTTCCTCCGGCCCAGTATTGGTTCAATGTTGTTCCAGATGCCTTAACGGCAACAGGCGGTGGACGGATCCCCACCCGTCCACCGCCTGCCGCCAATCCGCCGGACACGTCGGCGCTTCCCGGTGCGACCGACCGCCAGGCCCCGCAAAGCCCCCCACGGCCTTCGCGGAGCGTTTCGGTCGCGCCGGAGTGTGCCCGGCGGAGTACAGGATTTCGGTTGTCACACCTTCGCCGAAAGGGGTTTCAACTGTGGCTGAAAGGCCATGGTGACCACGTGTGACGGCGTGCATACTCGAGGGGCGGGGGGATTGCGGTTGCACAGGTGGGGGTTCGGGTGCTGCGTATCCATTTCACTGGAGTGGACCTCGCGCGCGTAAGGATGGCAGGGCGTCCGGATGCGTTGTGGGAAACGATTCTTAGTTTTCACCGTTTAAGGGACCGGCGGGATACCCGGCTCTTCGGGGATTGGCGGGCGGAAACCCGCACCAGGTTGAATGGTGAAACACGACTTCTCGGTGCGCTGATACCGAGCCGCGGGTATTTCCCCGATTTCCTGACCCCCACGGAGGGGCAGTACGGGTGGGACGTGGGGCTCGACGCGCTGCGCGGGATCCGCCCCGAGCGGCTGCGCCGCGAGCTCACCCTGCTCGGGCGGGGCGTGGAGGCCGGCTCCGGCATGGCCGCGGCCTTCGGGATGCCGCCGACGGCGGGCGGGGGCGCGTACCGCGGCTCCGAGAGCCCGGTGCCCAGGCGGCTGCGGGACTTCATGGAGGGCGATACCGCGCACCTGCCCCGGCTGCTGGGGGAGCTGCGCGGGTACCACCGGGCGGCCGTGGAGCCGTACTGGAGCCACATCCAGGCGCAGATCGAGGCCGAGCGGGCCGCGCGGGGGCGGGCACTGCTCGACGGGGGAGCGGACGAGCTGCTGGCCTCGCTGCCGCCGATGCTGCGGTGGCGGGCGCCGGTGCTGGAGTGCGACTACCCGGTGGACCGGGACGTACGGCTCCGCGGGCGCGGGCTGCTGCTCCAGCCCTCCTTCTTCTGCCGGCGCACGGCCGTGACCCTGCACGATCCGGAGCTGGCGCCCGTGCTGGTGTATCCGGCGGCGGCCGAGCTCTCCTCCGCGCAGGCCGGCGGCGAGGCGGCCCGGCCGGCGGAGGAGCGGCGCAGGCACCGCCAGCACACCCTGGGCAAGCTCGTCGGGCACACCCGGTCGGTGGTGCTCGAGGCGATCGGGGACGGGGCCACCACGAGCGAGCTGGCGCGGCGGGCCGGGGTGTCGCTGGCCTCCGCGAGCCAGCACGCCGGGGTGATGCGGGAGGCCGGGCTGGTCACCACGCTGCGGCGCGGCAGCGCGGTGCTGCACACGGTGACGCCGCTGGGCGCCGCGCTGCTCAAGGGCGGGGCCGTGGTGTCGTGAACGGCGGCGCCCCGGCGGGTTCGCGACCCCGCCGGGGCGCCGCCGGATCCGGATCCGGCGCCGTCAGGGGTCAGGTGCGGAAGGGGCCCGTGACCTCGTAGGTGATGCCGCCCGTGGAGCTGCCGCTCGTGCCGCGCTGGCTGCTGAAGTAGAGGCGGTTGCCGGCGGGGGAGAACGCCGGACCGCAGATCTCCGAGGAGGACTGGCCGGTGACCCGCAGGAAGGGGGCGACCACGTCGTCCGGGGTGATCACGCAGATCTCCAGGTTGCCGCCGTCCTCGGCGACGTACAGGTCGCCGTACGAGGAGCCCGTGACGTTGTCGACGCCCGTCAGGGGGGCGCCGCCGCCGGAGACCAGGGAGTCGTCGTAGGCGAGCTCGTAGGTGCTGTTCGCGAGGTTGAGCTGCCAGACGCGGTTGTCGCCCTTGGTGGTGAACCAGACCGTGTCGTTGGCGTAGTGGCAGCCCTCGCCGCCGTTGAACTTCTTCGAGCCCGAGACCTGGGTGCGCGTGCTGGTCGGCGAGCCGTCCGGGTCGGGGACGTTGGCCCAGGTGAAGGAGCCCGAGGTGGCGGTGCCGGCCTTGAGGACCTGCAGGGTGCCGGAGGAGAGGTTGCCCCAGGTGGTGGGGATGAAGCGGTAGAAGCAACCGCTGGACTCGTCCTCGGTCAGGTAGATGACCTTGCGCACCGGGTCGGCGGCGGCGGCCTCGTGCTTGAAGCGGCCCATCGCGGGGCGCTGCACGGAGGCGTTCACCCCGTACGGGTCGGCCTCGTAGACGTAGCCGCGGTCCACCTCCTCGCAGGACAGCCAGGTGTTCCACGGGGTCTTGCCGCCGGCGCAGTTCTGCCGGGTGTTGGAGAGGATCCGGTACGCGCCGGTGACGGTGCCCGAGGAGTTGAACTTCACGGCGCTCGCACCGCCGGAGGGGTTGATCTCCGAGTTCGACACGTAGATCCAGCCCGTGCCGTCGGCGAAACAGGCGCCGCCGTCGGGGGCGCTGTGCCAGCTGTACGAGGTGCCGGGGACCGTCTGGCCGGAGCGGGCTATCACCCGGCTGCTGAAGCCGGCGGGCAGCATGATGCCGTTGGCGTCGGCGGCGCCGAGCGCCCCGTAAGGTCCGGCGCCGGGCTGGGCGGGGGCCGCGTAGGCCGCGCCGTGCATCAGCGTGCCGCCGAAGGCGGCGGCGGAGGAGCCGATGACGGCCCCGCGAAGGAAGGTACGACGTTCCACGGTCACTCCTGTGGAGGAGGGCTCCGCGCCCGGTCGGGCGGGAGTCACGCACGCGTCGAGGAACCTAGGAGCATGGAGTTGACGCGACATCAATTCCATATGACGCGCGAGCGACCGGCACGAGGTCAATCCGCTTGCGGGGATTTCCGGAAATCCCGGAGGCACCGAAGCGGTATCGAAGCAGTGCGGGACGTCTTAATGCGGGACTTTCTGCCCTGGGGAGGGGCCGGGTGCGGGAGGATGGTGGAGTGATGAACCCCCGTGCCGAGGCCGCCACTGCCGCCGACAACACCGGCATCACCGACATCACCGACACCACTGACGTCACCGGCATCACCGACGTGACCGACATCACCGGCCGCGCCGACCTCGACGTCGTCCTGCGCCGCTTCTACCCGGCGGCCTTCGCCGATCCGCGCATCGGGCCCTTCTTCACCGAGATCGCCGGTACCGACCTCGACGCGCACCTGCCCCGGATCACCGACTTCTGGGAGCGGTCCCTCTTCCGCAGCGCCGACTACCGGCGCAACGCCTTCGCCCCGCACGCGGCGCTCCAGTCGGCCCGCGAGATGACCGCCGAGGACTTCGGCCGCTGGGTGCAGCTGTGGCGGGCCACGATCGACGGACTGCACCGGGGGCCGAACGCGGAGCGGGCCAAGGCCCAGGGCGAGCGGATCGCGCTGACCCTGCACAAGCGGCTGGCCGGCGCCGATGCCTCGCTGGAGAGCGCCGACGGGCTGGGCTTCGTACCGCTGGCAGCCCTGGAGCTGCGCTCGATCAAGGCCTGACCTGCGCGTTCGTAGCGCGTCGAGGAAATGTCGAGGAAGGGTCGAAAAAACTTCGCCGGGAGCGATGAGTTCCCCGGGGGCCCGCGGTCTACCTCTCGAAAGCAACGGAACGCGCCGAGAGAAGAGAGACCCCGATGTCCTCCACCATGATCTTCGTCAACCTCCCGGTCAAGGACCTGGAGGCCACCAAGACCTTCTGGGGCAAGCTCGGTTACACCTTCAACGCCCAGTTCACCGACGAGAACTGCGCCTCGATGCCCATCACCGACTCGATCGTGGCCATGTTCCTGACGGAGGCCCGGTACAAGGACTTCACCCACAAGGACATCGCGGACGCGACCAAGACCTCCGAGGTGCTGCTGTGTCTGAGCGCCGAGAGCCGCGACGCCGTCGACGAGCTCGTCGACGGGGCCCTGGCGGCGGGCGCCACCGAGCCCCGTCCCGCACAGGACCACGGGGTCATGTACGGCCGCGCCTTCGACGACCTCTCCGGTCACACCTGGGAGATCATGTGGATGGACCCGTCGATGGTCCAGGGCTGATCAGGCCCAATCAGGCCCAATCAGGGCTGATCAGGGCGGATCAGGCGCCCGCCGAGGTCGCGGCGGTCCGTACCGGGTACGTCCGGACCGCCACCTCCTCGTCGTCCAGGCAGTGCCCCGACTCCAGGTCGAAGCGCTGCTTGAGCAGCGGCGAGGCCACGAAGAGCCGTCCCGAGACCGAGCCGACCAGCCCGCGCGAGAGCACCTGCGCCCCGGTGAAGGGGTCCCGGTTGCCGATGGCGTACGGGCGTCCCGCGCGGTCGACGAACACGGCGGCCTGGCTCCCGTCGGGCAGCAGCGCCGCCACCCCGCGACCGGGGATCAGTGCCGACAGCTCGCACACGGTGAGCCATCCCTCCGCCACCTGCAGTTCCACGGTCATCGGGTGCCTCCCAGGGGCTCCAGGGTCAGGACGGTCAGGTCGGGCTTGACCTGGCCGCGTTCGGGGACGAACTTCACGCTCGGGTCGGGGGCGCCCGGCGCGTTGACGAAGGACACGAACCGGCGCAGCCGCTCCGGGTCGTCCAGGGTCTCGGCCCATTCGTCGCGGTAGTGCGCCACATGGTCGGCCATCAGCGACTCCAGCTCCGCGCACAGTCCGAGCGAGTCGTGCACGATCACGTCCCGCAGGTGGTCGAGGCCGCCCTCCAGCCGGTCCAGCCAGGTGGAGGTGCGCTCCAGCCGGTCGGCGGTGCGGATGTAGAACATCAGGAACCGGTCGATGAGCCGGACCAGTTCGGCGTCGGACAGGTCCTGGGCGAGGAGGTCGGCGTGGCGCGGGGTGGCCCCGCCGTTGCCGCCGACGTAGAGGTTCCAGCCGCTCGCCGTCGCGATGATCCCGAAGTCCTTGCTCTGCGCCTCCGCACACTCGCGGGCGCAGCCGGAGACCGCCGACTTGAGCTTGTGCGGGGCGCGCAGGCCGCGGTAGCGCAGCTCCAGGTCGATGGCCATCCGTACGGAGTCCTGGACCCCGTAGCGGCACCAGGTCTGGCCCACGCAGGACTTCACCGTCCGCAGGGCCTTGCCGTACGCGTGCCCGGACTCGAACCCGGCCTCGACGAGCCGCGCCCAGATGAGGGGGAGCTGGTCGATGGCGGCGCCGAAGAGGTCGATGCGCTGCCCCCCCGTGATCTTCGTGTAGAGGCCGAAGTCGCGGGCCACCTCGCCGATCACGATGAGCTTGTCCGGGGTGATCTCGCCGCCGGGGATGCGCGGGACGACCGAGTACGAGCCGTTGCGCTGCAGGTTGGCGAGGAAGTGGTCGTTGGTGTCCTGGAGGGCGGCCTGCTCCCCGTCCAGGACGTAGCCGCTCGCGCCGAGGGTGGGGGCGAGCGAGGCGATGATCGAACCGACGGTGGGCTTGCAGACCTCGCAGCCCTCGCCGCCGCGGGCCTCCTCGCGGCCGTGGCTGTCGAGGAGCCGCTCGTACGAGGTCACGCGCAGGGTGCGGACGATCTCGTAGAGCTCCGCGCGGGTGAAGGCGAAGCAGTCGCAGAGCCCCTTGTCGGCGGCCGGCGGCATCAGCTGGCCGATCACCTTGAGGCAGCTCCCGCAGCCGGTGCCCGCCTTGGTGCACTTCTTGACCTCGGGCACCGTCGTGTGGGCGGTGATCGCCTTCTTGGTGACGTTGTGGCAGGAGCAGATCACCGCGCCGTCCGGGAGCGAGGCCGGGCCGAGCGCGACGGGTGCGCCGGCGCCGGCGGGCAGCACCAGCTGCTCGGGGGTGACGGGCGGTACGGAGCCGGTGAGCGGGCGGAGCAGCCCGTAGGAGTCGGCGTCGCCGACCAGGACGCCGCCGAGCAGGACGCCTTCGGCGGAGACGACCACCTTCTTGTAGACGCCGGAGCGGGAGTCGGAGTAGACGACGTCGAGGCTGCCGGCGGTGGCGCCGTGGGCGTCGCCGAAGGAGGCCACGTCCACGCCGAGGAGCTTGAGCTTGGTGGAGAGGTCGGCGCCGGTGAACTCCTTCTCGCGGCCCAGCAGGTCCGAGGCGGCCGTCTCGGCCATCTCGTAGCCGGGGGCGACCAGGCCGTAGACGCGGCCGTCGGAGGCCAGCGCGCACTCGCCGATGGCGTAGACGTGCGGGTCGGAGGTGCGGCAGCGGGCGTCGACGGAGATGCCGCCGCGTTCGCCGACCGTCAGGCCGCTGTCGCGGGCGAGCTGGTCGCGGGGGCGGACACCGGCGGAGAAGACGACCAGGTCGGTGTCGACGCTGGAGCCGTCGGACAGCTTCATGCCGCTGACGGAGCCGTCCTCGCCGGTCAGGACCTCCTGGGTGCCGACGCCCGTGTGGACGGTGAGGCCCATGTTCTCGATGGTGCGCAGCAGGGCCGCCCCGCCGCCCTCGTCGACCTGGACGGGCATCAGCCGGGGCGCGAACTCCACGACGCGGGTGGCCAGTCCGAGGCCCTTGAGCGCGCCGGCGGCCTCCAGCCCGAGCAGGCCGCCGCCGACCACGGCTCCGGTGGTCCGCGTCTTGGCGTACTCCTCGATCGCGAGGAGGTCCTCGATCGTGCGGTACACGAAACAGCCCGGGGCGTCCTTGCCGGGGACCGGCGGCACGAAGGGGTAGCTGCCGGTCGCGAGCACGAGCACGTCGTACGGGAACACCCGCCCCGAGCGCGAGGTGACGGTCCGGGCCTCCCGGTCGATGCTCTCGGCGGGATCGTCGAGGTGCAGGGCGATCCCGTGCTCCGCCATGAAGGAGGCGGGGGTGAGGGAGAGGTCCTCGGGAGTGCTGCCGGAGAAGTACGAGGTCAGGTGCACGCGGTCGTAGGCGGGCCGCGGCTCCTCGCAGAGGACGGTGATCCGGTGCGTGGAGGTGGCGCCGAGTTCGGCGAGCGCCTCCAGGTAGCGCTGGCCGACCATGCCGTGACCGATGAGCACGAGGGCGGGGGCAGCGGCGGGGGCGGTTGCGGGGGCGGCGGCCTGGGCGGTGGCCGGGGCGGGATGGGGCGTGGCTGCGGCCATGATCAGGAGCCTCCGTCGTCGGTGAGCAGGTGGTGCAGGTCGGTGGGACCGTGCTGGTCGGTGAGGGGGGCGCCGTCCTCCCAGCTGCGGGCGAGGGCGCCCACGCTGGAGAGTTCGCCGAGCAGGACCCCGCCGACGAGGCGGTCGCCGCGGATGACGACCTTGCGGTAGGTGCGGCGGGTGGCGTCGGTGAGCCGGACCACGTCGTCGCCGGGGAGCGGGGTGGTCTCGCCGAAGGCGGCGAGATCGAGGGGCCGGTCGCCGCCGGCGGTGAGGGTGAGGCGGGTCAGGGCGCGGGTGCCGCCGTAGGCGGGGTCCGGGCCGAGTCCCCGGCCGGTCCCGAGGAGGACGCCGGCGAGCGCGTCGGCCTGTTCGAGGGCGGGGCCGGCCAGGCCGTACACCCGGCCCGCGTGCTCGGCGCAGTCGCCGACGGCGTGGATGCGGGGGTCGCTGGTGCGGAGCTCGTCGTCGACGAGGATGCCGGTGCGAACGTCCAGGCCGGCGGCGAGGGCCAGTCCCGTGCGGGGGCGGACGCCGCAGGCGAGTACGACGAGGTCGGCGTCGAGGTGGTAGCCGACGGCCAGGTCTACGCCGGTCACCCGGCGGGGCTCCTGGCCGGTTCCCGGGCGCCGGGCCGGGGTGCGGGCGGGGGTGCGGGCGGGGGCGGCTTCGGGAGCGGCGGCCCCGCGGGGCGTTCCGGACTCTGCCCGGGCCCGCTCCTCACACGCCGGAGGGGCTGGATCTTGGCCGGCGTCGGCCTGCACGCGCGGGTCGGCCGGCCGGATCGCCCGCAGGGCGACGTCAGCTCCGGCCGGGGGGAGCGGGGCCGCGGAGGCTGTCGTCAGGCCGCGGACGCGGCATTCCGTGTGGATCTCCACGCCCATGCCGGTCAAGTGCGCGTGCAGCAGCTCCGAGGCCTCGGCGTCCAGCTGGCGTTCCATCAGGCGTTCGCCCTGCTGCGCGAGGACCACCTGCGCGCCCCGCTCGGCCAGGGCGCGGGCCGCCGAGACGCCGAGGAGGCCGCCGCCGATCACCACCGCGCGCACGCCGGGGCGTACGGCCGCCGACAGGGCCAGGCAGTCGTCCATGGTGCGGAACGCGTGGACACCCGCGGGGAGCTCCCGGCCCTCGGGTTCGAACAGGCCGCGCAGCGGGGGGAGCACCGGGTTCGACCCCGTGGCCAGGACGAGGGTGCCGTACCGCTCGACCGAGCCGTCGTCGCAGTGGACCACCTGCTCCGCCCGGTCGATCCGTACCGCCCGCACGCCCCGGCGCAGCGCCGGGCCGGGGGCCGGGAGGGCCGTCACCTCCGGCGCGTACCGGCCGGCCAGGACCTCCGCGAGGAGCACCCGGTTGTACGGGGCGTGCTCCTCCTCACCGAGGACGCGGACGTCCCCGCCCAGCCGGGCGGCGAGCCGCAGGCCGGCGAGGCCGCCGCCGATCACCACCACGCGTTGCTGTTCCGAGGTCATGACACGAGAGTGCGCGGCCGCTGTTTCCCCACGGCATCGCCGTTGTTTCCCCGACGGAACCTCGACCTCAGCGTGCGGGTTAAGGGTCCGTGAGGCGTTCCTCAAGGCCGCCTTAAGGATCACCGGGAAGGCCCGGGAGACCGCCGGAGCGCCCGTAGCGTGGCCGTATGCGAGAGCGGGACATGGTGGTTCGGGTCAAGGGCGGGATGCTCGGCGGGGCGGGGACCGTCGCCCTGCTGTGGGCCGTCCAGGTGCGGGCCTCGGCCCGGATCGACGCGCTGTTCGCGACCGCCGCGCACCTGTCCGGCCTGCTCGCCGGGTACGGGGTGCTCGTCCTGCTGTTCCTCATGGCCCGGGTCCCCGCCGTCGAGCACGGGGTGGGCGCGGCCCGGCTCGCCCGCTGGCACGCGCTGGGCGGCCGCCACGTCCTGCTGCTCTGCTTCGGGCACGCGGCCTTCGCGCTCTGCGGCTACGCCGTGCACGAGGGGGTCGACGTGCTCTCCGCCGTCCGGGAGCTGCTCGGCTATCCGGCCCTGGCCGCCGCGACGGCCGGGACCGCCCTCCTGGTCGCCGTCGGCATCACCTCCGCCCGCTCCGTACGCCGTCGGGTCAGCCACGAAACCTGGCGGGGGGTCCACCTCCTGGTGTACCTCGCCGCCGCCCTCGCCTTCGGGCACCAGCTCGCCGGGCCCGACCTGGCCCTCGTCGTCTGGTTCTGGGCCCTCGCCCACGCCGTGGTCGCCGTCCTGCTGCTCTGGTACCGCGCCGTGGTGCCCGTACGCCAGGCCCTGCGGCACGCGCTGCGCGTCGCCGAGGTCCGCAACGAGGCACCCGGGGTGGTCTCCGTCCTCGTCTACGGGGAGCACCTCGCGGAGCTGCGCGCGGAGCCGGGCCAGTTCCTGCGCTGGCGGTTCCTCCAACGCCGGCTGTGGCACACCGCGCTGCCGTTCTCGCTGTCGGCGCCGGTCCGCGGGAACACCCTGCGCATCACCGTGAAGGCCCTCGGCGGCCACTCCCGCCGGATCCGCCGGCTGCGCCCCGGCACCCGGGTCCTCGCCACCGGGCCCTTCGGGGCGCTCACCGCCGCCCGGCGGACCCGGACCAAGGTGCTGCTGATCGCCGGCGGGGTCGGGATCACCCCGATGCGGGCCCTGTTCGAGACCCTGCCCGGCGGGCCGGGGGACATCACCCTGCTCTACCGGGCGGGCGCCGAGGAGCAGCTCGTCCTGCGCTCCGAACTGGAGGCCATCGCCGCCGAACGGCAGGCCGGGCTGCACTACCTGCTCGGGCCGTCGGGCGCCGCCTTCGACCCGCTGGCTCCGCAGGCGCTGGCCGCGCTGGTCCCGGAGCTGGCCGAGCACGACGTGTACCTGTGCGGGCCGCCCGGAATGGCGGACGCCACGCAGTCCGCGCTGCTGCGGGCGGGGGTGCCGGCCGGGCGGATCCACGCGGAGTGCTTCGGGCTCTGAGCCCGCCGCCGGTCCGCTGCCGCTGCCATGCCCGCCCGCTTCGGCGCCCGCCCGCTTCCGTTTCCGCCCCCGAGGCCCCGAGAGGTCGCCGCCCCGTGCGTCACCCGCTGCACGTCACCCTGCCCGTGTCCCTTGCCGCTGCGCGGGGCGTGTCCCCTACCCGCCCTTCGCCCGTTCCCCGGGGCTCCGCCCCGGACCCCGGTCCTCAAACGCCGGACGGGCTGGATTCGGCTGCGCCCGGGCCCGGTGCTTGGGTGCCGGGCGGGCTGGGTTTGGCTGCGCCCGGGCCCGGTGTTCGGGTGCCGG
>NZ_JBIWAE010000008.1:215854-325333 GCF_044759865.1 Streptomyces sp. NPDC099050
GGCCGGACGGGCTGGATTCGGCTGCGCCCGGGCCCGGTGCTTGGGTGCCGGGCGGGCTGGGTTTGGCTGCGCCCGGGCCCGGTGTTCGGGTGCCGGAGCGGCCCGAGGGGGCGCCGTTCCTCCCCGCGGCCGCGGTCGCGGCCCGGCATCGCAGGCCGCGTCGCTCGCCGGCGCGGGCGGTGCGGGCCGCGCTGGGTTCCGTACCGCCGGCCAGGCGGCTCGCGGCCGGGCTCGGGCTGGCCAGCGTGCTGGCCGCGAGCGTGCTGACGGTGGCGGTGGACCCGTCGGCTCCCGTGGCCCCGGACCGGGCTCCGGCCGGGCGAAGCTCAACCTTTGCGCAAGTTTCCGGGGATTGATGGCCACTGCACCCAACCGCTCCATAAGGTCGGGACGTGCCTGACATATCGACAACCATGATCATCGTGCTGTGCGTGGCGGCGGCCGCGGCCGGCTGGATCGACGCCGTCGTCGGCGGTGGCGGACTGCTGCTCCTGCCCGCCCTGCTCCTCGGCCTGCCGAACGCCCACCCCGCCACCGTGCTCGGAACCAACAAGGCCGTGGCCATCGTCGGCACCTCGGGCGCGGCCGTCTCCTACCTGCGCAAGACCTCGGTGGACGTGAAGCTCGCCGTCCGCATCGGCCTGGCCGCGCTCGTCGGCTCGATGGGCGGGGCCGCCCTGGCCGGCGGCATCAGCAAGGACGCACTGCGCCCGCTGATCATGGCGGTCCTGGTGGTCGTCGCGGCCTTCGTCCTCTTCCGGCCCGCCTTCGGCGCCGCTCCCGGAGCCGCCCCCGTCACCCGCGGCCGAGTGCTGCTCACCATCGCCCTGGCCGGCCTCGGCATCGGCTTCTACGACGGGCTCATCGGCCCCGGCACCGGCACCTTCCTGGTCCTGGCGCTGACGGCCCTGCTCCACCTCGACCTGGTCACGGCCTCCGCCACGGCGAAGATCGTCAACGTGTGCACCAACGCCGGAGCGCTCGCCATGTTCGCCTACCAGGGCATGGTCCTGTGGCAACTGGCCGCCCTGATGGCCGTGTTCAACCTCGCGGGCGCCATGATCGGTGCCCGGATGGCCCTGAAGAAGGGCAGCGGCTTCGTCCGCGGAGTGCTCCTGACGGTCGTCGGAGCCCTGGTGGTCAAACTGGGCCTCGAACAGTGGGGCTGACCTGCTGCGACCAGCCTCTGACGGGCCTGCCCGGGGGATAAGGTTTCCGTCGTGCCCCACCTCGAGATATCCGACCTGATCACCGTCACCGATCCGCTCAGTGGGGCGCGACTGCCCGTGCGCCGGGGTGACGTGGTCCGCCGACTCGACGAGGCCGGGGATCCGCGCGCCGCCCGGATCGTCGCGGGGCTGCCCGCCGGCCCGGACGACGTTCTCGACCCGCTCGCCGTGGACCGGCTGATGATCGGCGTCCACACCGAGCTGCAGCGGCTCAGTGAGGAGCTGCGCATCGGGGAACGGCTGGTGCACGTACTGGACCCGCTGTTCGAGGCGGTCCGGGAGATCGCCGGCCGCAACGGCCGGTTCCGCCTGGTCGACATCGGCTCCGGGCTCGGCTACCTCGTCCGCTGGCTGGCGTCCACCGGCGCCCTGGGAAGCAACGTCGAGCTGATCGGCGTCGACCTCGACGCCGCCCTCGTCGCCGAGGCCGACCGGCTGGCCCGCGCCGAGGGACTCGACTGCCGGTTCGTCCACGGCAACGCCTTCGACCTGCCGAAGGTCGCCACCGTCTACGTCTCCACCGGGGTGCTGCACCATTTCCGCGGCCCCGCGCTCGCGGAGTTCTTCGAGGCCCAGGCCGACTCCCAGGCACTCGCCTTCTGCCACTTCGACATAGCCGCCACCCGGCTGGCACCCGTGGGCGCCTGGATGTTCCACCGCGCCCGCATGCGCCATCCGCTCGGCCGCCACGACGGGGTCGTCTCCGCCCGGCGCGCCCACTCGGACGAAACCCTGCTGCGCGCCGCGACCGTACCGGGCATCCGGCCGCTGCTCTACGAGCCCCGCGGCCTGTCCAACCCCTTCTGCACCACCCTGCGCCCGGTCATCGGCATCCGCCCCTACCTGGAGGACCCGCTGCGCCAGGCCCTCGGCCGCGGCTCCCGCCGGCTCGTGGGCGCGGAGCACCTGACCCGCGCCGGACGGCAGCGGCCCGACGCCGCTTCCCGGTCGGGCGCGGGGGCCGGGTCCGCCTCCGGGTCCGGCGCCGCGCGATGAACCCGGTCCTCCCGCTCGCCGTCCTCGGCCTCGTCGATGCCGCCTTCAGCGGCTTCCGCGCCTACGCCGGCCGGGACGCCCGGATCCGCAAGCACCGTGCCGTCGTCCGCGCGGCCCTGCGCGGCCTGGCCGTCGGCTCCGTCCTGCTGCTGGCCCCCGCCCTCACGGCCGGCGCCGTGCTGCTGCTCGCCGAGGACCCCGACCGGGCGTACGAGCTCCTCGCCGACGGCGGGACCGGCTTCCTCGTCCCGATCTGGGCCTACGCCCTCGCCGTCGGGGTCTCGCTCGCCTCGTACTTCACCCTGCCGTACCGGGTCGGCACGCTCGCCATGGCCTTCGGGCTCGGCCCGCTGACCCTGGCCAGGCCGCTGTTCGTGGCCGGAGCCTGCGCGGGCGCGCTCGCCGGGGGCGGCTGGACCTCGCTCCTGGTGGGAGCCGTGGCGGGCGCCGCGGCCCTGTGCGTGGAGCCGTACGTCCACCGCCGCTGGTACGCGTTCCCGGTGTAGGGCGATCAGGCCGCCGGCTCCCTGCGGGAGGCCCGGGCCACCGCGAAGAGGAGCAGTCCGCAGGCCGTGACGAGCAGCCAGCCCGGCCGGGACGCCCGGGCGAGGCGGTCCGGGGCGACGCCCGCGGCCAGCGCTCCCGCCACGGCGATGCCGACCGCCGATCCGACCTGGCGGGCCGTGGAGGTGACGGCCCCGGCCACACCGGCGCGGGACGGCGGCAGTCCGCTGACCGCGGTGTGGGTGAGCGGGGCGTTGGCGAAGCCGAACCCGATGCCGATGAGCAGGTGGGCCGCCAGGAGCGGCGGTACGCCCGGGTCCGGTCCCAGGACCGCCATGCAGAGCCCGCCCGCGGCGGTGAATCCGCCCGCGAGGAGGAGCGGACGCCGGGGCCCGAGCCGCCCGGTCAGGCTGCCGGACCACGGCGCGCACACGGTGGCCCCGAGGGCCATGGGCAGGGTCGCGGAGCCGGCCGCGAGCGGGGTCCAGCCGAGGGCGTTCTGCAGGTACAGGGTGGTGAGGAGCAGGCTCACGCTCAGCGCGGCGAACACCGCCACCGCGCCCAGTACCGCCGAGGCGAAGGGCGGCCGCCGGAACAGGCGGAGGTCGATCAGGGGCTCGGTCCGGCGGAGTTCGACCCGGACGAAGGCCGTCGTGGCCGCCGCGGCGGCCACGTAGCAGGCCAGTGCCGCGGGGGAGGCCCAGCCGATGCGGGGGCCCTCGATCAGGACGCCGACCGAGACGAACAGGGCCGTCGTCAGGAGCAGCTGGCCGGGCAGGTCGAGCCGCCGGGCCCACTGTCCGCGGGACTCCGGCACGAACACGGCGACCAAGACGAGCGCTACGGCGACCACCGGGGCGTTGATCCAGAACACCGACCGCCAGCCGAAGGCCGCGATGAGGGCCCCGCCGATGACCGGGCCCGCCGCCATGCTGAGTCCGAAGACCGAGGCCCATATGCCGATGGCCCGGGCCCGCTCCCGAGGGTCGGGCATCGCGTTGACCACGATCGCCAGGGCCACCGGGCTCAGCATCGAGGCCCCGACCCCCTGGACGGCCCGCGCCGCGACGAGGAGGCCGGGCGACGGGGCGAGGGCGCAGGCGAGGGAGGCGAGAGCGAAGACCACCAGCCCGCAGCGGAACACGCGGCGGCGTCCGAAGCGGTCCGCGAGGGCGCCGGAGGCGATGAGGAGGCTGGCCAGGACCAGGGTGTAGGCGTCCACGACCCACTCCAGGCCGCGGGTGCCCACCCCCAGGCCCCGTCCGATCGCGGGCAGGCCCACGTTGACGATGGTGGTGTCCACTCCGATGAGGAACATGCTCAGCGCGCAGACGGCCAGTACCGTCCACCGGCGGCGTGCGCCGGCGGCGGGCCCCGTGGCCGCCCCGGCCGGGATCGTCGTGGTCATGGGTCCGCCTTCGGTCCGCGACGGCCTGTCGGCTGCCGGCTTCGGATGTCGGCCCATGCTCGGACCGGGCTGCGGCCGTGGCCCAGGAAATTTGCCGATACCGCAAAATGGCCCCATGGACAGGGACGCCGAACGCGCCGAACGCGCCGAACGCGCCGAGCATGCAGAGCACGCCGAGAACGCCGAACTCGCGCGGACCCTGGACGCCATCGGCCCGCGCCTGCGGGCGCTGCGGCGCGAGCGCGGCCTCACCCTGGAGGTGCTCGCGCAGGCCACCGGGATCTCCGTGAGCACGCTCTCCCGCCTGGAGTCGGGCAAGCGGCGCCCCACGCTCGAACTGCTCATCCCGCTCGCGCGGACCCACCGCGTGCCCCTGGACCAGCTCGTGGCCGCCCCGGTCACCGGCGATCCGCGCGTCCACCTGAAGCCCCGCCGCCGGGACGGGAGCGTCCTGGTCCCCCTGACGACGTACCCGGGCCGGGTCCAGGTCTTCAAGCAGGTGCTCGCGTACCGGGAGCCGAAACTGGTGACCCACGTCGGCTACGAGTGGCTCTACGTGCTCGCCGGCGAGCTCCGCCTCGTCATCGGAGAGCGGACCCTCGCCCTGCGCCCCGGCGAGGTCGCCGAGTTCGACACCGGTGAACCGCACTGGTTCGGCCCCGCCGAAGGCGAGGTGGTGGAGATCCTGCACCTGTTCGGGCCCCACGGCGACCAGGCCGTGGTCCGCACCGGAGGGACGGCGGGGGCGGACTAGTACGTGCCCGTCAGGTGGGCGAAGACGACCACGTTGCCCTGGTAGCCGGTGCGCCGGGAGAAGCCCCCGCCGCAGGTGATGACGCGCAGCTCGGCGCGCGGCGCCGACCCGTACACGCGGGAGTCGGGGAAGGCCTCGGCGTCGTAGACCTCCACCGCGTGGACGGTGAACACGGCCGTACGTCCGTCGGCGCGGGCGATCTCGATCAGGGCGCCCCGGCGCAGCGCGCCGAGGTGGTAAAAGACCGCGGGCCCGGTGGCGTCGTCCACGTGCCCGGCGACGACGGCGGTGCCGGTCGCGCCGGGGGTGGTGCCCTCCCGGTACCAGCCCGCCAGGTCCCGGCGGGCGGGCGGCGGTACTTCGAGACTGCCGTCGGCCTGCAGCCCGAGCCCGGTGAGCGGGGCGTCCACCCGGATGGAGGGGATCCGGATCCGGGTGGGCGGGGAGCCGGGGAGCGCGGCGATGGCGCCGGGGAACCGGGCCTGGGCGCTCAGCGCCTCACCGGGGGAGGGCAGCGGAGGCCGGACGGGCTCGCCGGAGCCGCTGCCGATGAGCCAGACGCCGATGCAGGTGGCGAGCGCGACGAGCCCGCCGGCGCGGGCGCGGGCGCGGCGTGCCTCTGCCTCCATGCGGCCCCCTCGGCTTGGTGACGTGGTGACGTGGTGACTGGCCGTCGCCCGGCCCCGCGAACGGGGGGGACCTCGCGGGGCGGGCGACGGGGGACGGTACCGGTCGGACCGCGGCCGGAGCCGCGGTGGGCGTCCGTCAGTTCCGCGTGCCGCTCGCCCGGCGACGCAGGAACCAGGTACCGCCGACGGCGGTCGCGGCCAGCACTGCCGCTCCCGCCGCGATCTTGACGGGGTCGGTGGTGGTGGTCGTGCCACCGCCCACCCCGGTGCGCACGTGGCCCTGGGGGGCGCGGTCGTGCTCGGTGACGATCAGGTCGCCGGTGGCGAACTTGCCGTTCGCGCAGGTGGCGCCGATCGCGTGGGTGCCGGGGTGGGTTCCGCGGGCGACCTGGAACTGTCCCACGACCACCTCCTTGTGGGTGCCCGGGGCCAGCTTGAAGCGGCCGCCTCCGACGGTGGTGGCATCGCCCTCGGCGTGACTGCCCGGGCCGCAGGCCTTCGTGTTCACCGTGACGGTGGTGCCGGGGGCGGCGGACGTGGGCCAGACCTCCAGCGGGGCGAAGTCCCCGGCCGCGAAGCCCGTCATGTCGAAGCCCGTCTTTTCGAAGCCCGGCATGCCCAGGTTCGCGGCGGCGACCGCGCCGGCCACCGGGCCGGCGAACGCGACGGCGGTCAGCGCGGTGGCGGTGAGCACGTGGGAGGTGCGTCGACGCATGGGGGTCTCCTGTGGACACGGGGTCGTGTCTCCGAGGTAACCCCGGTGCCGGGGGCCGCGCCTGCTGATGTGATGTCAGATCCGCCCCGGGGGGTGGGGTCGCGGGGCGTTCTCGCAGGTGGGGTGTGGTGTAGGGGTATCCGTAGGGCGCCACCCCGTCCGGGTGACGGTGGCCCCGCCGGGGGCGGGTGCGCGCCGCCGCCGCGCGGGGCCTCTCCCCGCCCCGGGCCCTGCGAGATCCGGATGGGGCGTCCTACGCCGGGGGAAGGGTGAGGGTGGCTGAAGCTCCGGTGGGGGCGGTGTTGGCGAGGGTGATGCGGGCGCCGATGACCTGGGCCTGGCCCAGGGCGATGGTCAGGCCGAGGCCCGTGCCCTGGCCGCGTTCGGTCGCGCCCGTCAGGAACCGCTGCGGGCCGTCCCGCAGCAGCGTCTGCGGGAAGCCCGGGCCGTGGTCCCGGACGGTGACCGTGTTCGCGGCCACCGTCACCGTGATCGGGTCCCCGCCGTGCTTGCGGGCGTTGATCAGCAGGTTCGTCAGGATCCGCTCCAGCCTCCGGACGTCGGTGCGGACGCGGGTCCCGCCGTCGGCGCCGCCCAGGACCTGCGCGTCCACCCCCGAACGCCGGGTGACCGCCTCCACCAGCGGCCCCAGGAGGTGCACGTCCAGCTGGGCCACCTCCCGGTCCCCGTCCAGCCGGGCCACCTCCAGGAGGTCCTCCGTCAGACTGAGCGCGACGAGCGAGCAGCCGACGGCGAGCAGGACGGCGATCTTCCAGCGCAGCCCGAGGGAGTGCACGAGGCGGCGGCAGCGGAGCAGGGAGCGTTTCACCTGGCCGCCGGGTTCGTGGGGGCGGGGGATCCGGAGGGGGACGGCATCGGGGTCGGGCACGCGGCGGATGCGGGGCCGGATCTGAATCCGGAGCCCGGGCCGGAGATGGCGTTGCCGAACTTGTGCTCGTCGCTGAGGACGCTCAACCGCTGGCCGTCCCAGTGGTAGCGGATGTCGTGCGCGGACCCGTCGTCGTCGTTGGTGCGCACCAGCAGGTCGGTGCCGAGGGTGTCGACGGTCATCCGCCGGCCGCTGGTGTACAGGATCGGGACGATCTTCCCGGCGGCCGCGGTGTAGACGCTCAGGACCGAGCGCCCGGTCTCGGTGTCGGCGGCCACGATCAGCTCGGGTTCTCCGTTGCCCGTCAGGTCCGCGTACCGGGCCGGCCGGATCCCGGCCTTGCCCGGGCCCCCGATCGTCCCGCCGGCGCTGAAGCGCTTCATCGCCTTGTCCGCGCGGACCACCGCCATCACGTCGACCTTCCCGATCCCCTCCGGCCCCACGGCCGGAGCGCCGTCGAGCGGCCGTGGCGGCGGCACCCGGCCGGACACCGCCGTACCGCGGGAGCTGGGCGACTCGGTCCACGAGGGCCAGAGCGGCTTCGGTCCCGGCTGGGAGGAAACCGGCGGTGCGGCCTCGCCGCGACCGAGTCCCCCGGGCGCGCCGCAGCCGCCGAGGCCGATGCAGAGCAGGGCGGCGGCGGCGAGGTGTCGGAAGGGCGGTCGATTCATGAAGGCGGAACCGTCGGGTGGTGGGGGAGGGCGGGCCGGGGCGAGGCAGACTGACGGGAGGCGGCGTCGGTCACGGGGACCGGGCGGGCGACCGGGCGGGCGGGTGACAGCGGTGCGTACGCGGGCTTCCGCGGCCGAGGTCGGGACGTTCGACCCGCCCCGCGGCCGGGGAGTCCGGTCAGCAGCTCAGTCTGAATCGAGGGAGGCCCGCATGACATCGGCCGATCGGCCGGAAGGCCACGCCGAAGGAACGATTCCGCGCGGGGTGCTTCCGCAGGGGACGCATCCCCAAGAGACGCTTCCGCGGGGCGCGGTTTCCCAGGGCGCGGTTTCCCGGGGCGCGCTTCCCCAGGGCGCGCTTCCCCAATGGACGCTTCCCCAAGGGATCCTTCCGCCGCCGCAGCAGCAGGAGCTCCCGTTCTTCGTCTACGGCACCCTCCGCCCCGGAGAGGTCAACCACGACCTCTTCCTCCGCGGCCGCACCGCCGCCGAGGAGCCCGCCCGCCTCCCCGGCGCGGCCCTGTACGAGGGTCCCGGATACCCGTACGCCGTGGACCGCCCCGGCTCCGCCATAGCCGGGGAGCTGATCACCCCGGCCCCGGGCGCGTACGCGGAACTCCTCGTGGCGCTCGACCTGCTGGAGGAGTACGCGGGCCCCGGACACCCCGCGAACATCTACGACCGCACCGCCCGCGAGGCCCTGCGCCCCGACGGCACCCCGGTCCGCGCCTGGGTCTACCTGGCCGCCCCGCCCCTGGCCCACCGCCTGGCCCGCTCCGGCACGCCCATCCCGGGCGGCGACTGGCTGCGCCGCCACGGGGATGCCGACAGGCCCTAAAGGCCTTCCGCGCCGCGGTTGCGCAGGCGCTGCTCGTACTGCTGGAGGACCCACAGCTCCTCCTGGACGGCCGCCAGCTGCTCGGGCGACCCCTGGTGACCGAGGCGGGCCATCGTGCCCTGGATCTCGCGCACCCGGCGGTCCACCGCGCGGAGCCTGACCTGGACCAGCTGGACCCCGGCGTAGACCTCGTCCACGGTCTTCGCGCGGATCGCCTCCACGATGAGTTCGGTGACCAGCGCGCGGACGGTGTCGTTCGGCGCGGCGTCCCGGACCCGGGTCACGTAGTCCTCGGTGCCGAGCGAAGCTCCGCCGGCGTCCAGGATGGCCTGGCGGACGGCCGCGTAGGGCGGGGCGGTGAACTCGTCCATCCCGTACGCGTCGAAGGCGGGGGAGACCAGGGCCGGGCGCTGGAGCGCCAGCTTGAGCAGCTCGCGCTCGGTGATGTGCGCGGGGCTGCGCAGGTTCAGCGCGGGCCCCGTGGGAGTTGCCGACGGCGCCGGGATGTCCTCGTACGAGTGGCCGGAGCGACCCGGGCCGCCGGAGGACTGCCCCCGGCGCTGCTGCTGGGGCTGGTTGCCGCGCTCCCGGGCCCAGCGGTCGAGCTGGGCGATCCGCTTGACCACGAACTGCTCGTCGCGCATGCCGAGCATGCCCGCCAGCTGGACCGCCGACTCGTGCTGGATCGCGACGTTCTTGATCTTCTTGATGATCGGGGCGGCTTCCTCCAGCGCGGCCGCCCGCCCCGCCGGGTTCTCCAGGTTGTGCCGGGCCACGATGTGCTTCAGTGCGAACTCGAACAGCGGGGTGCGGGCCTCGACCAGCCCCGCCACGGCCGCGTCGCCCTTGGCCAGGCGCAGGTCGCAGGGGTCCATGCCGCCCGGGGCGATGGTGATGGAGGTCTCCGCGGCGAACTTCTGGTCGTCCTCGAAGGCGCGCAGCGCGGCCTTCTGCCCGGCCGCGTCCCCGTCGAAGGTGAAGATCACCTCGGCGGTCGCGTTGTCCATGAGCAGCCGGCGCAGGATCTTGATGTGGTCGCCGCCGAAGGCGGTGCCGCAGGTGGCGATCGCGGTGGTGACCCCGGCCATGTGACAGGCCATGACGTCGGTGTAGCCCTCGACCACGACGGCCCGGGAGGTCTTGGCGATCTCCTTCTTGGCCAGGTCGATGCCGTACAGCACCTGGGACTTCTTGTAGATCGCCGTCTCGGGGGTGTTGAGGTACTTGGGGCCGTTGTCGTCGTCGCGCAGCTTGCGCGCGCCGAAGCCGACGACCTCGCCGCTGATGTCGCGGATGGGCCACATCAGCCGGCCGCGGAAGCGGTCGATGGGCTTCCCGCTGCGGCTGTCCTGGGACAGGCCCGAGGTGATCAGTTCCTTGTCGCTGAAGCCCTTGCCGCGCAGGAAGCGCGTCAGGTGGTCCCAGCCGGCCGGGCTGTAGCCGACGCTGAAGTGCTGGGCGGCGGCCTGGTCGAAGCCGCGCTCGGCCAGGAACTTGCGGCCGATCTCCGCCTCGGCGCTGCCGAGCTGGTCCGTGTAGAACTCGGCCGCGGCCTTGTTCGCCTCGACCAGCCGGATCCGCTCGCCGCGCCCGCTGCTGCCGGCGGTGTAGCCGCCCTCTTCGTACCGCAGGGTGATGCCGGCCAGGCCGGCGAGCCGTTCCACCGCCTCCGAGAAGGAGAGGTGGTCGATCTTCATGACGAAGTCGAGGGTGTCCCCGCCCGCCTGGCAGCCGAAGCAGTGGTAGAAGCCCTTGCTGGGGCTGACCTGGAAGGACGGGGACTTCTCGTCGTGGAAGGGGCAGAGGCCCTTGAGGTTGCCGCCGCCCGCGTTGCGCAGCTGGAGGTACTCCGAGACCACGGCGTCGATCGGGACCGCGTCCCGTACCGCCTTCACGTCGTCGTCGTTGATCCGTCCCGCCACAGGCGCAAGTCTACGGGCGTGCGGAGACGATCCCGTCAGGCACCCTCCGCCGGAACCAGCGCCGAAAGCGGAATCGACGGATCGGCCAGCTTCTCCCGGTCCACGGGCGCCTTCGACCTGATCAGGGCCTGGATGTCCTCGGCGACGTCCCACACGTTCACGTTCATCCCGGCCAGCACCCGGCCGTCCGAGAGCCAGAAGGCGATGAACTCCCGCTTGCCCGCGTCCCCGCGGATCAGCACCTGGTCGTAGCCGCCCGCCGGGGCGTACCCCGAGTACTCCAGCCCCACGTCGTACTGGTCGGAGAAGAAGTACGGAACCCGGTCGTACGAGACCTCCTGCCCGAGCATCGCCCGCGCGGCGGCCGGCCCGCCGTTCAGCGCGTTCGCCCAGTGCTCCACCCGCAGCCGGGTCCCCAGCACCGGGTGGTGCGCGGCCGCCACGTCCCCGACCGCGAACACGTCCGGGTCGGAGGTGCGCAGCGAGGCGTCCACGGCGATCCCGCCCCCGTGCTCCCGGTCCACCAGGGCCAGGCCCGAGGTCTCCGCCAGCGCGGTCCGCGGGGCGGCCCCGATCGCCGCGAGCACCGCGTGCGCCGGGTGCTCCTCCCCATCGTCCGTACGGGCCGCCAGCACCATGCCGTCGTGCCCGACGATCTCCGTCAGATGGGAGCCGAAGTGGAAGCGGACCCCGTGCTCGGTGTGCAGGTCGGCGAAGAGCCGGCCGACCTCCGGACCGAGCACCGCGTGCAGCGGGGTCGGCGCGGGCTCGATCACGGTGACCTCGGCCCCGTACCCGCGGGCCGCCGCCGCGACCTCCAGACCGATCCAGCCGGCGCCCGCGATCAGCAGGTGCCCGTTGTCCCGGCCCAGCCCGGCCAGGGCCTTGCGCAGCCGCTCCGCGTGCGAGAGCCGGCGCAGGTGGTGCACCCCGACCAGCTCGGTGCCCGGGATGTCGAGCCGGCGCGGTTCGGCGCCGGTGGCGAGCAGCAGCTTGTCGTAGGGCAGCGCCGTGCCGTCGCCGAGGACCACCTTCTTGGCCTCCCGGTCGAGGTGGACCGCGGGCTGGCCGAGGTGCAGCTCGATGTCGGAGGCCGCGTACCAGGACGCCTCGTGCACGAAGACGCTCTCGCGCTCCTCCTTGCCCGCCAGGTACCCCTTGGAGAGCGGCGGCCGCTCGTAGGGATGCTCGCGCTCGTCGCCGATGAGGATCACCCGCCCCGTGAACCCCTCCGACCTCAGCGTTTCGGCCGCCTTAGCCCCGGCGAGCCCTGCGCCCACGATGACGAACGTCCGGTGTGCGTCGACCACCTGATGCCTCCTCATAACCTCTGCGCCACATGCGACCACATGCGAGCGTCCCGCAACGAGCCTGCCGCGTGAAGGGGGAGTGGCCCGATCGGCTCACCCTTCGGCGCGTCGCGCGCGCTGGGTGAGGCGGGCGTGCAGGGAGCGGGCGGAGGCGTCCGTGAGGGCCGCGAGCTGGTCCACGACCGCCCGCTTCCTGGCCCGGTCGTCCGGGGCCGCGTCGAAGATCGCGCGGAACTGGGGGTCCAGACCCTCGGGCGCGCGGGCGCTGACGGCCTCCGCCAGTTCGGCCAGGACGATGCGCTGATCGGCTCGGATCCGCTCCTGCTCGTCACGCTGCATGACGTACAGGTCGGCGACCGCCTTCAGCACCGCGCACTCGTTGCGGGCCTCGCGCGGCACCACCAGCTCTGCCGCGTACCGGGTCAGCCGGCCGGTTCCGTACGTCTGCCGGGTGGCGCCCTCGGCGGCCAGGCAGAAACGGCCGATCAGCTGGCTGGTGGCGTCCTTCAGCCGGGCCTGGGCCACGGCCGAACCGTCGTACCCGTGCGGCCACCACTCCTGTTCCATCAAACGGTCCAGCGCCTCGCGCAGTTCCTCCGGTTCGGTGTCGGCGGGCACGTACCGGCCGATGGCCACCCGCCAGATCTCGGCGCGCTCGGGCTCGGAGAAGAGCAGGTTCGGGTCGAGGTGGCCGGCGTGCAGGCCGTCCTCGAAGTCGTGGACGGAGTACGCCACGTCGTCCGACCAGTCCATGACCTGTGCCTCGAAGCACTTGCGGTCCGCGGGCGCGCCGCGGCGCAGCCACTCGAAGACCGGCAGGTCGTCCTCGTAGGCGCCGAACTTCACCGAGCCCGGATCGGTGGGGTGGTCCCCGCGCGCCCAGGGGTACTTGGTGGCGGCGTCCAGGCAGGCCCGGGTGAGGTTGAGCCCGACGCTGACCAGCTCGCCGCTCGCCGGGTCGGGGACGAACCGCTTGGGCTCCAGCCGGGTCAGCAGGCGCAGCGACTGGGCGTTGCCCTCGAAGCCGCCGCAGTCCTTGGCGAACTCGTTGAGCGCTTCCTCGCCGTTGTGGCCGAAGGGCGGGTGCCCCATGTCGTGCGACAGACAGGCGGCTTCGACCAGATCGGGATCGCAGCCGAGGGCCGCGCCGAGCTCGCGCCCGACCTGGGCGCATTCGAGGGAGTGCGTCAGGCGCGTACGGGGGCTGGCGTCCCAGTCGTACGAACGCGTCCCCGGGGTCACCACCTGCGTCTTCCCGGCGAGCCGGCGCAGGGCGGCGGAGTGCAGCACGCGGGCGCGGTCGCGCTGGAAGGCGGTCCGCCCGGGCCGTTTGTCGGGCTCGGTGGCCCAGCGCTCGGTATCGGCGGGATCGTACGGCTCGCCGGGCAGATCGGGGCCGGGTCGGACAGGTGCGGTGGTGCCTTCCATGCCTTCCATGCCTGAACGGTAACCGCAGGCGCCGACAAGACGAGTCAAGAGGAGCAATTCAAACGATTGGGAACCAACCCTGCCTTTACGCGGTGGCCAGTTCGAGCGGCTGCTCCCGCGGCTGCTCCCGCGGGTACTCCCGTCCTACGGGCCCTGCGAGCGCGGCGGCGGCTTCGTCGTAGCGCTGGAGCACCAGCCGGGCCAGCGCCGGATGGTCGCCCAGCGGGGCGGCGGCCGGGCCCGGGGCGGCGGCGGCGCTCGCGGCGGCGAAGCGGCCCGGGGCGGTGAAGTAGGAGGCGACCGCGACCCGGTGGAGGCCCCGCGCGGCCAGGGCCCGTACGGCGGCGGGCACCGAGGGCGCGGTGCCCGAGGCGTAGGCGGCCACCACGGGCACCCCGCCGAGGCGTTCCGAGAGCAGGCCGGCGGTGGCCCGCACATCGGCGGCGGAGTCGGGGTCGCGGGACCCGGCGGCGGCCAGCACCACCGCCGACCCGGCGCTCCAGCCGGCCTCCACGAGCCGCTCGTACAGGGCCTCGACGAGCAGCGGATGCGGGCCCAGCGGGGAGGCGACCCGGGTCCGCAGGCGCCCGGCGCGGGCGGCGGCGGCCGGCAGGTCCCGCTTGACGTGGGTGCCGCGGCCGAGCAGCAGCGGCACCAGGACGGCGTCGCCGGAGGCCCGTTCGAGGGTGTGGTCCAGCAGCGGATGGTTCAGCTCGATGTGACCGAGCCGGACATCGAGGCGGGGGCGGAGCTCGCGGACCCGTTCGAGCAGGGCTTGAACGGTGTGGAGGGCGCGCGGATCGCGGCTGCCGTGGGCCACGGCGACGAGGGCGGGCTGCTGCATGGGAGGACTCCTGCGTGGTGTCGGGGACGCAGACCGCTGAGCTGCGTACCGAGCTGGGCGGTGATCCGGGTCAGCAGCTCCGCCGTGGTCGCGGGCGGAAGCGGTGGGAGGGACGACGGGGGCTGGTGCGGGGGGAGGGACAGCGGGGGGAGGTGCGAGGGAAGGGAAGGCGGGGGGAGGTGCGGGGGGAGGGTGAGGGGCTGGGGCAGGGACTCGGAAGGATGCGCCGGCTCCGTCATGAACCGATCCTGCGCGCGCCAGGTTGCCGGTGCGTTGCGCGGGCGTGACGGGTGTTTGCGACCTGCTCACAGGGGGGCGGACGGCGGGGGTGGGGTCGCGCCGTGCTTCGCTGTGTCACGCATCGGCCGGCCGCCGCGCGGGGACGGCCGGGAAACCGCGGGGACCGTACACGCGTCCGTAGACGACAGGACCGCGAGCAGCGGAACCGACCGCAGGACCAACAGGGGGATCGCCTTGAGGCGCGCAGTACTACGAGGTTTGCCCGCGGCGGCGTGGGAGCGGCTGAAGGCCGTACGGATCGCCGCGCCCCGGACCGTACGGATCGCCGTGCCCCGGACCGTGCGGGCCCGGCGGCGGGCCGTGCGGCTGGTGATGGCGGGCTGCGTGCTCGCGCTGCTGCCCTCGGCCTGGACGCACGCGTCCGCCGGGCCCCGGCTGCGGACCACCGCCGACGCGCCCGCCGCCGAGGTGGCGATGGTGTTCGGCGCCGGGCTGCTGTGGAACGGCCGCCCGACCCCGTACCTCCGCGACCGGCTGGACGCCGCCGTCGAGCTCTACCGCGCGGGCAGGGTCAAGGTCGTCCTGGTCACCGGCGACAACAGCCGCACCGAGTACGACGAGCCGGACGCGATGCGCACGTACCTGACGGAACACGGGGTGCCGGACGGCCGGATTGTCAGCGACTACGCCGGCTTCGACTCGTGGGACTCCTGCGTCCGGGCCAAGGAGGTCTTCGGGGTCCACCGGGCGGTGCTGATCAGCCAGGGCTTCCACATCCGTCGCGCGGTCGCGCTGTGCCGGGCCGCGGGGGTGGACTCGTACGGGGTCGGGGTGGACGACGTGCACGACGCGACCTGGTACTACGGCGGCGCGCGCGAGGTCTTCGCGGCGGGCAAGGCGGCAGTGGACGCCGTGCTCAAGCCGGAGCCGCGGTTCCTGGGGCCGAAGGAAGAGGGGGTGTCGCGCGCCCTGGCCTCTCTGGCAGACTGACGCCGCGATCGGCATATGCCGATTAGTCATATACCGATCTGTCTCGTGCGTCAGGGGTGTGGAACCGTGACTGTTGTGGATCTGAGCGGCAAGGTCGTCGTCGTCACCGGTGGGGCCCGCGGCCTCGGCGCGGCGGCCGCGCAGGCCGTCGTGGACGGCGGCGGCAAGGTGCTGATCACCGACGTCCTGGAGGCCGAGGGCGCCGAAACGGCGGCCAAACTCGGCGAGGCGGCGCGCTTCCTGCGGCACGACGTGACCAGCGAATCCGACTGGGACGCGGCCCTCGCCTTCGCCCTCGCCGAATTCGGCCGCATCGACGGACTGGTCAACAACGCGGGCATCGCCACCGGCCAGTTCCTGGAGCACGAGAGCGTCGAGCACTTCCGCAAGGTCGTCGAGATCAACCTGGTCGGCGTCTTCATCGGCATCAAGGCCGCGATCCCGCTGATGCGGGAGAACGGCGGCGGCTCCATCGTCAACATCTCCTCCGCCGCCGGCCTCACCGGCCTCGCCCTGACCGCCGGCTACGGAGCCTCCAAGTGGGGCGTGCGCGGACTGTCGAAGATCGGCGCGGTCGAGCTCGCGGAGTCCCGGATCCGCGTCAACTCCGTCCACCCCGGCATGACGCTCACCCCGATGACGGCCCCGGTCGGCATCCAGGCGGGCGAGGGCAACTACCCCGGCGCCCCCCTCGGCCGCGTCGGCCTCCCCGAGGAGATCGCCGCCGCCGTCGCCTTCCTCCTCTCGGACGCCGCGGGCTACATGACCGGCGCCGAGCTCGCGGTCGACGGCGGCTGGACGGCCGGCCTCACGGTGAAGTACCTGACGGGGCAGTGATCCCGGCCCCGGCGTCCCGGCGTCCCGGCGGAGAGCGGATATTCGAGTGCCCCCCCGATGCGCCGGGCCTCACCGGAGCCGCCGGGGCCCGCTGAGGTGGAGCACGCGGGGATGTAACGGGATGCGGCGGCCCGTGTAACACCGCCGACGCACGCTGGGCTCCATGCACACCTCGGAATCCGTCACCGCCACGCACTGCCCGTACTGCGCGCTGCAGTGCGGGATGAACCTGCGCCCCGAGCCGGGCGGCGCGGGCGTGACGGTGGAGGAGCGTGCCGACTTCCCCGTGAACCGGGGCGCGCTGTGCGGCAAGGGCCGCACCGCCCCCGCCGTGCTCTCCTCCCGGGTGCGCCTCACCGAGCCGCTCGTCCGCACCCACGCCGGGCGGCTGGAGCCGGCCACCTGGGAGGAGGCCCTGGACGCCGTCGCCGAGGGCCTCGCCCGCACGCGGCGGTCGTACGGGGCCGACGCGGTCGGGGTGTTCGGCGGTGGCGGGCTGACCAACGAGAAGGCGTACGCCCTCGGGAAGTTCGCCCGCATCGCGCTGGGGACCTCGCAGATCGACTACAACGGCCGGTTCTGCATGTCCTCGGCCGCCGCCGCGCACCAGCGGGCCTTCGGGCTCGACCGGGGGCTGCCCTTCCCGCTGGAGGACATCCCCCGGACCGGCTGCGTCATCCTCGTCGGTTCCAACCCGGCCGACACCATGCCGCCCGCGCTCCGCTTCTTCCGGGAACTCCGCGAGAACGGCGGCACGTTGATCGTGGTGGACCCGCGCCGCACGCGCACCGCCGAACAGGCCGACCTGCACCTGGCCCCGCGCCCCGGCACGGACCTGGCGCTGGCGCTCGGCCTGCTGCACCTGGTGGTGGCGGGCGGGCACACCGACGAGGAGTTCATCGCCGGGCGCACCAGCGGCTGGGAGGAGGCCCGCGCGGCCGCGATGGCGCACTGGCCGGAGCTGGTGGAGCGCATCACCGGCGTGCCCGTCCCCAAACTCCGCGAGGCGGTGGCGATGTTCTGCGCCCCCGACTCCGCGATGGTGCTCACCGCGCGCGGCCCCGAGCAGCAGTCCAAGGGCACCGACACCGTCGGGGCCTGGATCAACCTCTGCCTCGCCACCGGCCGGGCCGGCCGCCCGCTCTCCGGCTACGGCTGTCTCACCGGCCAGGGCAACGGCCAGGGCGGCCGCGAGCACGGCCAGAAGGCCGACCAGCTCCCCGGCTACCGCAAGCTGACCGACCCGGCGGCGCGGGCCCACGTCGCCGGGGTCTGGGGCATCGACCCCGACACCCTCCCCGGCCCGGGCCGCAGCGCGTACGAACTCCTCGACGCGCTGGGCTCCGACGTCAAGGCCCTCCTCCTGATGGGCTCCAACCCGGTGGTCTCGGCCCCCCGCGCCGGCCACATCGAGGAACGCATCCGCTCCCTGGACTTCCTGGCCGTGGCGGACGTGGTCCTGTCCGAGACGGCGGCCCTGGCCGACGTGGTCCTCCCGGTCACCCAGTGGGCGGAGGAGACCGGCACCACCACCAACCTGGAGGGCCGCGTCCTGCTCCGCCGCCGGGCCCTCACCCCGCCGCCGGGGGTCCGCTCCGACCTGGAAGTCCTGCACGGCCTGGCCACCCGCCTGGGTATGCCGAAGGCCTTCCCGACCGACCCCGAGCAGGTCTTCGAGGAACTGCGCCGCGCCTCGGCGGGCGGCCCGGCGGACTACTCGGGCATCACGTACGCCCGCATCGAAGCGGAGCAGGGCGTCTTCTGGCCGTGCCCGGCGGATCCCACCTCAGCCGCCGAGCCCGGTCCCCCGGCGGAGCCCGCCTCCGGCACCGAGCCCGCCTCCGGCACGGAGCCCGTCTCCCGAGCCGAGCCCACCCCCGCCGCCGAGCTCGCTTCAGCCGCCGAGCCCCACCCCGGCACCCCCCGCCTCTTCCTGGACCGCTTCGCCACCGAGGACGGCCGGGCCCGCTTCGTGCCCGTCTCCCACCGCGACGCCGCCGAGGTCCCGGACTCCGAGTACCCGCTGCTCCTCACCACCGGCCGGGTCGTCGCCCAGTACCAGTCGGGCGCGCAGACCCGCCGGGTGGACGAGCTCAACGAAGCCGCCCCCGGCCCCTTCGTGGAACTCCACCCCCGCCTCGCGGCCCGCATCGGAGCGGTCGACGGAGCCCCCCTCGCGGTCACCTCCCGCCGGGGCCGCGCGGTCGCCCCGGCCCGCATCACGGACACCATCCGGGCGGACACCGTCTTCATGCCCTTCCACTGGCCGGGCGAGGGCCGCGCCAACACCCTGACCAACCCGGCGCTCGACCCGGTGTCCCGGATGCCGGAGTTCAAGGTTTGCGCGGTCCGGGTGGAACCGGCCTAGGCCGGCCCTTCCGGAGCCCCGGCGAAGGTGGGCTCCAGGGCCTTCAGCAGGCGGTTCGCGTAGGACTCGGCGGAGCCGGGGATCCCCGGGTACTCCTTCTCGAAAGTGGCCCAGTCCGTCTGCGCGAACCCCTCGAAGACCTCCGGGTTCGGCGGTTGTTGCACGCCCCCGGTCTCGAATTCGCCGGAGAGCTGGAACACCTCCGCCAGCAGCGGGTACGGCAGGGTGCGGCTCTCCGCCAGCAGGACCGCGTCGTAGAGGTCCTTGCCCTGCGGGTACATGTCCCCGGCCAGCCACACCAGCTTCCAGGCGAGGGACAGCTCCGGTGTGACCCCCAGGAGCGGGACCCCCGCCACCACCACGGGCTCGGGCGCGACCGGCAGGGGCTCGTTGAAGACGAAGTCGAGCTGGACCTGGCCGCCCCGCATCCCCGGTGCGGACCAGGGGAGGACCAGCCTGCGGCCCGGAACGCGTTCGTACGTCCAGATGTACTCGGAGACCGCGTCCGCCGCCGGCATCACCAGGCCGCCGTACGGGGCCAGCCGCTCGGCCCCGGCCGCGATCGCGTCCAGCATGCGCCCGGTGCGGTCCTCCTCGATCATCCAGTCCGCGGGGACCACGACGAAGTCCAGGTCGTGCGGCTCCCGCGCGATCTCCCCGAACCACTGGGACATCAGCCTGCTGCCGCGCAGCACCAGCGAATCGGCGTCGCCCGAGGCCCCGACCGCGCGCAACGCCACGTCCATCGCAGCCCGCCGGGCCGACCGCCAGGCCGTGCGTGCCGCCGGCTCCGAGACCACCGGATCCAGCGGCCGGTACGCCTCGGAGAAGTGCTTGAGGGCGGGATCGAAGGCCACCGCGGTCGGATCGCCCCGGTCGCCCGTCCGCAGGGTCCGGGGCCGCTCGTCCCTCCGCCGCCGCTGCTCCGCCGCAGGCTCCGCGGGATCGTCCGGACCGCCCGGAATCGACGGCTTCCACTCCTGGTCGCTCATCGCGCGTCCCCCTCCTGGATCCACCCGTCGTCCACCGACAGGTCACTGTCGTACAGGACGAACTCCCTCTCCTCCGAGCGGATTTCGTACCCGGCCCCCGCCAGCGCGGCGACCAGCACATCGCACGCCGCACCCGCCTCGGCCGCCGTGCCCCACCACCGCTGGGTCACGAAACGTTCCTGCCCGGCCCCCGGCAGGACCCGGTGCGCGTTCCAGGAGACGTGCGCCGCGTGCGGGACGACCAGGGCCTCCAGAGCGGTCCGGTCCCAGTCCGCCGGGAGCCGCAGCTTCAGGTGATGCTCGAAGTACCCGCCGCCCGGCCCCGGGAGCTCCGCGGTCCACGGGACCGTCTCCACCTTGACCCGGACCGGGTCGAAGCCGGCCGCGCGCAGCCGGGGCACCAGCGCCTCGTGTCCGTCCCGGTCGGGCAGCGTCAGCATCGGCTGCGAGGTCATCCGGCCCCGGGCCAGCACGATGTGCGTGACCTTCAACTCCCGCTCCGCCGCCCATGATTCGAGCCGGGCCAGCTCCGCCGGACCGGCGCAGCGCACGGTGACGTGGGTTTCGTACACAGACATGACCACGATCCTCTCGGACATGCGTCCGATCCGCATCGGGGTTCTGGTCCGGGGGTAACGATGGGTCACGCACCGGACCCAGAAAGTGGTCGCACGCCCCTCGTGGCAGCGATGTGTCGTACCCCACACTGAGGTGCGGTGCACCCGTCCTCGGAGCCCTGTGGAGGTCGCCCCCGTGCAGACCCAGAGCCTCACCGTCACCGTCAGCCCGCCCGCCGAAGTGCCCGCGGCCGAAGAGCCCGAGCCCGAGGCCGAGGCCGACGCCATGCACGAGGAGGAGGCCGAAGAGGCCGAAGAGGCGCAGGAGTTGGAGGGCCCGGAGCTGCTGGAGAAGGTGCCCACGCCGCGCAAGCGTCCGGCGGAGGGCTCCGGCGGAGCGGGACCGTCCGCCGACCTCTTCCGGCAGTACCTGCGCGAGATAGGCAGGATCCCGCTGCTCACCGCCGTCGAGGAGGTGGACCTCGCGCGGCGCGTGGAAGCGGGACTGTTCGCGGAGGAGAAGCTCGGCGGCGGAACCCCGCTCGACCTGCAGCTCACGCTCGACCTGGACAAGCTCGTCGTCATGGGCCGCATGGCCAAACGCCGCCTCATCGAGTCGAACCTGCGGCTCGTCGTCTCCGTCGCCAAGCGCTACGTCGGCCGCGGACTCACCATGCTCGACCTGGTCCAGGAGGGGAACCTCGGACTGATCCGCGCCGTCGAGAAGTTCGACTACGCCCGCGGCTACAAGTTCTCCACCTACGCCACCTGGTGGATCCGCCAGGCCATGTCCCGGGCGCTGGCCGACCAGGCCCGCACCATCCGGGTCCCCGTCCACGTCGTCGAACTGATCAACCGCGTCGTGCGCGTCCAGCGCCGGATGCTCCAGGAGCGGGGGTACGAACCCACCGCCGAGGAGGTCGCCGTCCACCTGGAGCTGACCCCCGAGCGGGTGCTGGAAGTGCTGCGCCTCGCACAGGAGCCGATCTCGCTGCACGCACCCGTGGGCGAGGAGGACGATGTGGCGCTCGGTGACCTCATCGAGGACGGGGACGCCGCCTCACCTGTCGAATCGGCCGCCTTCTTCCTGCTCCGCGAGCACCTGGAAGCGGTGCTCTCGACCCTCGGCGAGCGGGAGCGCAAAGTCGTCCAGCTCCGCTACGGACTGGCCGACGGGCGCCCGCGCACCCTGGAGGAGATCGGGCGGATCTTCGGGGTGACCCGGGAGCGGATCCGGCAGATCGAGTCCAAGACGCTCAACAAGCTCCGCGACCACGCCTTCGCGGACCAGCTGCGCGGCTATCTGGACTGATGCGCGTCCCGTGCCGACGGAAAGGGGGCGCCCGGATGGGCGCCCGGATGGGCGCCCCTCCCGTACGGTCGTACCGGCCGCGCTAGTCGACCTCGGCCACCGCCTGCGCGAACTGCGCCGCGTACAGCCGCGCGTACGCGCCGCCCGAGAGCAGCAGCGCCTCGTGCGTGCCCTGTTCCACGATCGAGCCGCTCTCCATCACCAGGATCAGGTCGGCGTCGCGGATCGTGGACAGCCGGTGCGCGATCACGAAGGACGTACGGCCGTGCGCGAGGCGGGCCATCGCCTTCTGGATCAGCACCTCGGTGCGGGTGTCCACCGAGCTCGTCGCCTCGTCGAGCACCAGGATCACCGGGTCGGACAGGAACGCCCGCGCGATGGTGATCAGCTGCTTCTCGCCCGCGCTGACGCCGGCGCCCTCGTCGTCCAGCACCGTGTCGTAGCCCTCGCGCAGGGTGCGGACGAACCGGTCGGCGTGGGCCGCCCGCGCGGCCTCCTCGACCTCGGCGCGGGTGACCTCGCGGGTGGCCCCGTAGGCGATGTTCTCGGCGATGGTGCCGCCGAACAGCCAGGTGTCCTGGAGCACCATGCCGATGCCGCTGCGCAGTTCCTCGCGGGTCATCTTCGCGATGTCCACCCCGTCGAGGGCGATCTCCCCGCCCGTGACCTCGTAGAACCGCATCAGCAGGTTGACCAGTGTGGTCTTGCCGGCGCCGGTCGGGCCGACGATCGCGACCGTCTGCCCGGGGTCGACGCTCAGCGAGAGGTTCTCGATCAGCGGCTTGTCCGGCTCGTAGCGGAAGGCGACCTTGTCGAAGGTGACCTGCCCGCGCAGGTTCTCCGGACGCTCCGGAACCTCCGCGTCCGCCTCCTGCTCCGGCGCGTCCAGCAGCTCGTAGACCCGCTCCGCTGAGGCGACGCCGGACTGCACCAGGTTGGCCATGGAGGCGACCTGCGTCAGCGGCATCGAGAACTGCCGCGAGTACTGGATGAAGGCCTGCACGTCACCGATCGACAGGGTGCCGGAGGCGACCTTCAGACCGCCGACGACCGCGACGAGCACGTAGTTGATGTTCGAGATGAACAGCATCACCGGCTGCATGATCCCGCTGACCAGCTGCGCCTTGAAGGAGGCCCGGTACAGCGCCTCGTTCTGCTCGGCGAACAGGGCCGCGGACTCCTTCTGCCGGCCGAAGACCTTGACCAGCGTGTGGCCCGAGTACATTTCCTCGACGTGCGCGTTCAGGGCGCCCGTGGACTTCCACTGCGCCACGAACTGCGGCTGCGACCTCTTGCCGATCTTCGCGGCGACGTACGCGGACACCGGGATGGTCACCAGCGCGACCAGCGCCAGCACCGGAGAGATCCAGAACATCATCGCCAGCACGCCGACGATCGTCAGGAGCGAGTTGAGCAGCTGACCCATCGTCTGCTGGATCGTCTGCCCGATGTTGTCGATGTCGTTCGTGGCCCGGCTGAGCACCTCGCCGCGCTTCTGCTGGTCGAAGTACGACAGCGGCAGCCGCGACAGCTTCGCCTGGAGCTCCTCGCGCATCCGGTAGACGGCGGCGTTCATGATGCGGTTCGACAGCCGGGTGGCGACCAGCATCAGCAGGCCGGCGACCGTGAAGACGGCCAGCGCCCACAGCGCCACCGTCCCGACCGCGCCGAAGTCGATGCCCTTGCCCGGGGTGAAGTCGGTGCCGGACAGCATGTCCGCCATCCCGCCCTCGCCCTTGGCGCGCAGGGCGTCCAGCGCCTGCTGCTTGGTCTGGCCCTCCTTCATGCCCCGGCCGACGATCCCCGCGAAGACGAGGTCGGTGGCCTCGCCGAGGATCTTCGGCCCGGTCACCGACGCGGCGACGCTGCCGACGACCGCGAGGATCATGCCCCACAGCTTGGCCCGGTCGCGCGCCAGCGCGCTCAGCAGCCGCTTGCCCGAGCCCTTGAAGTCCATGGACCGCGTCGTCGGCGGTCCCATCATCATCCGTCCTCCGGGCCCGCTCACGCCGCCTCCGCTTCCGTCAGCTGGGAGAGCACGATCTCCCGGTAGGTCTCATTGCCGGCCATCAGCTCGTGGTGGCGCCCCTCGCCCACCACCTGCCCCTCGTCGAGGACGATGATCCGGTCCGCGTCGCGGATCGTGGAGACCCGCTGGGCGACGATGACCACGGTGGCCTCCTCGGTCTCGCGGGCGAGCGCGGAGCGCAGCGCCGCGTCCGTGGCGTAGTCCAGGGCCGAGAAGGAGTCGTCGAACAGGTAGATCTCCGGGCGCTGTACGAGCGTGCGCGCGATCGCGAGCCGCTGGCGCTGGCCGCCGGAGACGTTGGTGCCGCCCTGGGTGATCGGCGCGTCGAGCCCGCCCTCCAACTCGGACACGAAGCCCTTGGCCTGCGCGACCTCCAGCGCGTGCCACAGCTCCTCGTCGGTGGCGTCGGGGCGCCCGTAGCGCAGGTTGCTGGCGACGGTCCCGGAGAAGAGGTACGGCTTCTGCGGCACCATGCCGACCGTCCTGGCGAGCAGGTCCGGGTCGAGGCGCCGTACGTCCTCGCCGTCGACGAGCACGTCGCCGCCGGTCGCGTCGAACAGCCGGGGGATCAGCCCCAGCAGCGTGGACTTGCCGCTGCCGGTCGAGCCGATCACCGCGGTGGTCTCGCCGGCCCGGGCCACGAGGTCGACCCCGCGCAGCACGGGGGCCTCGGCGCCCGGGTAGCGGAAGTCGGCGCCGCGCAGTTCCAGACGGCCGTGGTGGAGCAGCCCCCGGACCGGGTCGGTGGGCGGGATCACGCTGGATTCGGTGTCCAGGACCTCCTGGACGCGCTCGGCGCAGACCTCGGCGCGCGGCACCATCATGAACATGAAGGTGGCCATCATCACGGACATGACGATCTGCATCAGGTAGGCGAGGAAGGCCGTCAGCTGGCCGATCTCCATGTCGCCCGAGTCGATGCGCATCGCGCCGAACCAGACGACGGCGACGCTGGAGATGTTCACGACCACGATCACGGTCGGGAACATCAGCGCCAGCAGCTTGCCGGCCGCCAGCGAGACGCCGGTGAGGTCGGCGTTGGCCTCGCGGAAGCGCTCCTTCTCGTAGTCGTCGCGGATGAAGGCGCGGATCACCCGGTTGCCGGTGATCTGCTCGCGCAGGACCCGGTTGACCGTGTCCAGACGCGTCTGCATCTGACGGAACAGCGGCCGGGTCTTCAGCACGATCGCGCCGACCGACAGACCGAGGATCGGGACCACGGCCAGCAGGACGCCCGAGAGCTTCACGTCGAGCGAGAGCGCCATGAAGATGCCGCCGACGCACATGATCGGCGCGGAGACCATCAGGGTGAAGGTCATCAGCACGAGCATCTGGATCTGCTGCACGTCGTTCGTCGTACGGGTGATCAGCGACGGGGCGCCGAAGTGGCCGAGCTCACGCGCGGAGAAGCTCTGCACGCGGTCGAAGACGCCGGCCCGGAGGTCCCGGCCGAAGGCCGCGGCGGTGCGGGCCCCGTAGTAGACGGCGCCGACGTTGCAGACGAGCTGGACCAGCGAGACGCCGAGCATCAGGGCGCCGAAGCGCAGGATGTAGCCGGTGTCGCCGTTGACGACACCGTTGTCAATGATGTCGGCGTTCAGCGTGGGCAGGTAGAGGCTCGCGCTGGTCTGCAGCAGCTGCAGCAGGACCAGCACGGCGATCGGTTTCCGGTACGGGCCCAGATGGGTCCGCAGAAGTCGTATGAGCACGCGCAGGCTCCGGTCGGCATGATCGAGGGGGTTCACTCCATCTTCTGCCAACCGGAGGCCGGAACCCACCGCTTTTCGTAAAGCCCGGTCAAAAGGAGTAGGCCGGGCGCGGGAGGGCGCAGGCCGGGTTCCGGCCGGGTTCCGGCCCGGTTCCGGACGGGGGTCACCGCGCCGACTGCCGGTGCCGGGAGGACGATGGGGGAGGGGAGTCTCGGGACGGATCAGCAGCCGTGGAGGAACCATGACGGCAGCCAAACGGGAGCAGATCCCCGTCCTCTTGGAGGGCAACGGCGCCGAACTGCGCGTGCTGGAGCTCGGCGGCGGGTTCTCCGTCGCCTTCGGTCGCTTCGCCAAGGGCGTCGACATGACCCCGGCGTTCAAGGGCCTGCCCGACGACCTGTGCCCGTGCCCGCACTACGCCTACGTGATCAAGGGCCGGCTCATGATGCACACGAAGGACGGGGACCAGGTCTACTCGGCCGGGGAGGCCTGCTACTGGCCGCCCGGCCACGCCCCGGTCGCCCTGGAGGACACCGAGTACGTCGACTTCTCGCCCACGGAGGAGTTCCGGGCGGTCGTCGAGCACGTGAAGGCGCAGCTGGGCTGACGCCCGGGCGGGGGGCCGGGCGGGCGGCCGGGCGGCCTTTTAGAACGCCCCCGGGTGGATCTGGTCCCGGGTCGCGACGTACTGCTGGCGCGCGCCCTGCCAGGCCGGGTACTCCTCGTCCGGCTCGAACAGCTGCGCCGCGGGCGCCGGCCACACCGGCGGGGTCTTCGAGGCCGCGCCGCCCTGCGCCAGGCCCAGCGCCCACGCGGCCTGCCGGGCCGCGCCCAGAGCCGCGTAGTCCGCCGGCGCGGGGACGAGGACCTGTGTCCCGAACAGCCCCGGCGCGAAGGCCTGTACGGCCGGCAGCTCGGCGGCGGCGCCCAGCAGGAACACCCGGCGGATCTCCACGCCGCGGCTGCGCAGCACGTCGAGCGCGTCCACCAGCCCGCAGAGCATGCCCTCGAAGGCGGCCCGCGCGAGGTGCTCCGGCTTCATGGAGTCCCGGCGCAGCCCCGACAGGGTCCCGGCGGTGTGCGGCAGGTTCGGCGTCCGCTCGCCCTCCAGGTACGGCAGGAGTACGAGTCCGTGCGCGCCCGGGGTCGACTTCAGCGCGAGCTCGCTCAGCCCCTCCAGATCGGTGCCCAGCAGTTCGGCGGTGCCGCGCAGGGCCCGTACGGCGTTCAGGGTGTTCACCACCGGCAGGTGCAGCCCGGTGGCGTCCGCGAGGGAGGTGATCAGCCCGCCCGGCTCCGACAGCGCCTCGTGGTGCACCGCCATCACCGATCCGGACGCGCCCAGCGAGACCACGGCGTCGCCGGGTCCCATGCCCAGCCCGAGCGCGGCCGCCATGGTCTCTCCGGTGCCGGCGGAGATCAGCAGCCCCTCGGGCGTGGTCCCGGCGGCTTCGGCCGGGCCGAGCACCTCGGGCAGCAGCGCGCGGTGCCCCAGCGCGAGCTCGACCAGGTCAGGGCGGTAGGCGCCGGCGGCCGCCGACCAGTAGCCGGTGCCGGATGCGCCACCGCGGTCGGTGGTCCGCCGGGCCGGGCGGCCCAGCAGCTGCCACACCAGCCAGTCGTGCGGGGACATCAGCACGGCCACCCGCCGGGCCGCCTCGGGCTCGGTACGGGCCAGCCAGGCGAGCTTCGCGACGGGCTGCGCCGCATGGGGGACGGAGCCGACGGCCTCGACCCAGGCCTGCCGGCCGCCGAAGGACTCGATCAGCTCGGCGGCGGCCGCCTGGCCGCGCTTGTCGTTGCCGATCAGGGCGGGACGCACGAGGCCGCCCTGCGCGTCCAGCGGCAGCACCCCGTGCTGCTGCGCGGAGACCCCGATGGCCTGCACCCCTTCGAGGAGCCCGCCGCCGGCGGCCTCACCGAGCGAGAGCAGCCAGGCCTGCGGATCGGTCTCGTGCGGCACCGCCTCGCCGGTGGGCTGCGGATGAGGGGCGTACCCCTGGCGCAGCACGGCGCCCGTCTCGGTGTCACAGACGACGATGCGTGTGAACGTGGAAGAGCTGTCCAGCCCGGCGACTATCCCCATGCGGTGAATTCTGCCGCACGCGGGGGCGGGCTCGACCGCCCCGGAGCGCCCGGGAGCGGCCCCGCCCCTTATGTGGAACCCCGCGCACGCGGCCGGGGGGCACCCCGGAGCGGGGCCCCCGGACGAGGACCCCGCTCCGTACCGGGCCCGCTCAGGTGTTGCTGGTGCCCCAGCCGTCCTCGCCCGCGCCGTTGCCGCCGACCCGTGCCCGCAGGCCCCGTACCCGCCCGGAGAGGGCGTCCGGCACCGCGTCGCCCACCTTCTCGCTCACCGCGGCGAAGGCCTTGCCGGCGAACTCCCGGCCGCTCTGACCTGCGCTCTCGGCGGCGTTGCGGACGGCCGGGTTCTGCGCGAACTCACGCGCGGACTTCTTCAACTGTTCATACCGCTCGCGTCCGGCCCGGGTCCCGAGCACGTACCCGAGGGCCAGCCCGACCGCGAACGTGACCTTGTACCGCATGCCTGTCACCCTTCGTCGTGTGGTGCCCGGCCCGCTGGCGATACCGATTGGCGGAGCACCCCCCTGCTTGCGCTAATCTATGACTCGCAACGGGCGCTCGCCCCCTGGCCAAGGCCAGAGGTGGGCTGTTCGGTGCAACGCAGCAATCCCCTGTAGCTCAATTGGCAGAGCAGCCGACTGTTAATCGGCAGGTTACTGGTTCGAGTCCAGTCGGGGGAGCGCGGTCCCCTGTAGCTCAATTGGCAGAGCAGCCGACTGTTAATCGGCAGGTTACTGGTTCGAGTCCAGTCGGGGGAGCAAGAAGGAACGAGGACCCCTGGTGGGTCCTTTTTTCTTTTTCCTGCCCCCCGCGCGCAACCACCCGGGGCCCGGCGCGGTCTCTCTGGGCAGGCGAAGCCGATCATGCGAGGCATCCGAGGCAGGAGATCGTATGAGCGGCTATGCTGCGGCAGACGGCGCGCACACATGTACGCGCCACGCCGTGAAGGGGCGGTAGCTCAGCCGGTTAGAGCAGCGGACTCATAATCCGTCGGCCGTGGGTTCGAGTCCCACCCGCCCCACCACGCAGCTGGCCCGCAGAAACGTTGCGGCCGGCCACTTCGGTGCCTCGCCCGGACTTCCTGGGTCGGGGCACCTTCTCGTTTCCGGCCTCGTGTGTGAGCGATGCGTGAGCGGCGGGGTCCAGAGCCCATGCCGCGCGAGCCCGCGGAACGAACCTCGCGGCCGCCTCCGTTACCTCCTTGTCGATCTCGGGTAGCAGGATCGTGTACGTATACGTGTACGTGTACGTGTCCGAAGTGGGCGTGAGCGTCGAGTGCCGAAGCGTCACCGAACTCTTGAGCCGCGGCTACGACGCCGCCCGTGCCGAACAGGCCACTCACGCCGTGTCCCGGGAGACCGGCCCGGCCGGCCGTCTCGGCTTCGCCGTCGCCGACCTCACCGCCGACGCGGGCTGGCGCGAGGCGATGGAGGGCGTCGACGCCGTTCTGCACGTGGCCTCGCCGCTCGGGGCGAGCAGCGACGCCAAGGCCGACCAGGTGACCCCGGCGCGGGCCGGCACCCTGCGCGTCATGCGCGCCGCTACCGGGGCAGGGGGCGGCCGCGTCGTGAGGACCTCCGCCGTCAACGCCGCCAGCCCCTCCTCCTACTCGGACGACAGCGTTACCGACGAGACCCTGTGGACCGACCCCGACGACCCCCACGCTCAGCCCCTACCGCCGGTCCGAGACCTTCGCGGAGCGGGCGGCCTGGGACTTCATGGATCGTCACGAAGGGAGCACGCGCAGCTGGCGACCGTGCTGCCCGGCGCCGTCTTCGGGCCGGTCCTGACCCCCGCCGCTACCGGCTGGGTGGGCTTCATCGGCCGCCTCGCCGGGAAGGCGCCCTGAGTGCCGAGGGTCGGGCTGGAGGTGGTGGACGTACGGGACCTCGTCGACCTGCGCCTCCGCGCGATGACCTCCCCGCACGCGCCGGGCCAGCGTTTCCTGGCCGCGGGGGAGTTCGTCCGGATGGCCGACATGGCCCGCATCCTGCTCGAGGGTCTCGGCCCGCAGGGCAGCTCCGTCCCGACCCGCCGGATCCCCGACTTCGCCGTCCGCCTCGCGGACCGGTTCACCGACCCGACCCTGCGCGAGATCACCCCCGTCCCGGGGCGCCGCAACCGGCATAGCACGGAGAACGCCCGGCGCCTGCCCGGCTGGCAGCCGCGCCCGGCCCGGGAGACGGTCCTGGACCGCGCACGCAGCCTCATCGCCCACCGGGCCGTCTGAAAGCGGCCTGCCCCGGCGGTGCCGGGCAGGCCGGCCCCGGCGCGGGTGTTCACACCGCGGGGGCGGGGGCGGCGGGCGGGCTTGGCTCAGGAGGCCTCCGTTTCGTCTGCCAGGTGGCGGAGGACGTCTTTCAGGTCGCCTCGGCGGGCGAAGGCTGTGCGCTGGCGGTGGGCGCCCGAGCCGTCGCGCAGGAGGCCGGCCAGGGTTCTCGCGGCGTGGTCGAGGTCGCCGGACGCGGCCAGTTCGGGGGCCACCAGGTCGAGCAGGGCCTCCGCCAGGTCCGCCGCCGGGAGTTCGACGCCCGTGTACGGGTCCAGCCCGAAGCCCTCCAGGCCGTCGTGGGCCGCCCGCCAGCGCGCGAGGCGCAGTACGTCCTCCCGTACGGGTGGGTCGGGACGCTGCTCGGCGATCTCGCGCAGGGCCGTCGCGACGAGGGCGCGGGACAGTTCGGCCTGGAGGATGGCCGAGTCGATGTCCGGGGACATGTCGGGGGCCCGCAGTTCGAGCGTCGGCCAGTTCCCCGAGGGCCGGAGATCCCAGTAGACCATCTTGGTGTCCAGGGCGGCCCCGGAGCCGAGCAGGGTCTGTACCGAGCGCCGGAAGTGGGCCGTCGAGGTGAAGTGCGGGGGCAGGCCCGCCGAGGGCCAGCCCGCCCAGGCCATCGCCCGCCAGCTGGCGTGGCCGGTGTCGCGGCCGCCCCAGAAGGGGGAGTTGGCCGCCAGCGCGATCAGCGTGGGCAGCCAGGGCCGGAGCCGGTTGGAGACGGCCACCGCCGTGTCCACGTCGAGGGTGCCGATGTGGATGTGCCGGCCGCAGCTGACCAGGGTGTCGGTGAGCGCGCCGAAGCGCCGGGCCTGCTCGCGCTGGCGCGGCTCGTCGTCGGTCAGGTGGAGCGGACCCTCCAGGGCGACCACCGGCGAGGGCGCGGCCAGCAGCCGGCAGCCGTGGGCGCGGGCGGCCCGCGCGAGGGTGCGCCGCAGGCCGGTGAGCTCACTGCGCAGGGTCGCGGCCGAGTCGGCGACGGGGGTGGAGATCTCCACCTGGTAGCGGGTGCCTTCGGGGTGCAGTTCGTGGGGGAGCCCCGCGGCGGTGGACAGGACGAGCGGGGCGGCCGGGACCACCCGCAGGGTGCGGGCGTCGACGAGGAGGAACTCCTCCTCGACGCCCAGGGTGAGGGGGAAGACCGGATCGGTCGCGGTCGCGCGCGGTGCCCCCGTCCTGGTGGCTTTGTGCGCGCCCGTCCTTGTGGTGCTGGTGCTGGTGCTGGTGCTCGTGGTGCTGGTGCCAGGTTCGATCACTGCGCCTCCCTGGACATACGAGTCTTTTCATCATGAGCTGAACTTCAGGCGAGGAGCGCACGCCTATTCGGTCAAATGTCCGGTGATAGTGGCGAGTTAGCGGCAAGGATCCGGCCGCCGCGGGGCCCGGGTTCCGGGTGGGGTGAGTGGTGCGCGTGCGGGAGGAGTGGTGCGCGTGCGGGAGGAGCGGAGCCGCCGCGGTCGGGCTCGGGCAGGGGCGGCTTACCATCCGTTGTGACTCGTACGACCGCTCCGCCCCCGTCCCCGCCCCTCCGCGCCCGCCGCCGCATCTGGGCCGACCTCACCCCGCTCAGGACCTCCCCGGACTTCCGGCGGCTCTGGTTCGGCGGAATCGTTTCCTGGCTGGGCCAGGCGATGACGGCCCTGGCCATTTCGCTCCAGGTCTACGAGATCACCGGCTCCAGCTTCTCCGTCGGACTCGTCGGGCTCTGCTCGCTCGTCCCGCTGGTCGCCTTCGGGCTCTACGGCGGGGCCATCGCCGACACCGTCGACCGCCGCAAGCTCGGCTTCGTCAGCGCGCTCGGCCTGGCGGCCCTGTCCTTCGCCCTGGCCGGCGCCGCGCTCCTGGACTACCACCGGGTCTGGCTGCTGTACTCCGTCGTCGCGCTCCAGTCCCTCTGCGGGGCCCTCAACGGGCCCGCCCGGTCCGCGATGATCCCGCGGCTGCTGCCGGCCGAGCAGCTGCCCGCGGCCAACGCCCTGAACTCCGTGGTCATGACCTTCGGCATGACGGCCGGCCCGGCGCTGGGCGGGGTCATCGTCGGCTGGTGGGGCTACCAGGCCGCGTACCTGATCGACGCCCTCACCTTCGGCGCCGCCCTCTACGCGACGTGGCGGCTGCCGCCGATGAAGCCCGAGGGGTCGGGCGGCCGCACCGGGCGGGCCTCCGTACTCGACGGCCTGCGCTTCCTGGGGACCCGGCCGAACATCCGGATGACCTTCTTCTCCGACCTGGCCGCCATGGTGCTGGCCCAGCCGAAGGCGCTGTTCCCGGCCGTTGCCGTGCTCTGGTACGGCGGCGACGCCAAGACGGTCGGGCTGCTCGTGGCCGCCCCCGCCGTCGGGGCGCTGCTCGGGGGGCTGCTTTCCGGCTGGCAGGGGCGGATCCACCGGCACGGGGCGGCCATCCTGCTCTCCGTCGCCGCGTGGGGGCTGGCCATCGCCGTGTTCGGGCTGACCCGCGACCTCTGGCTCGGGCTGCTCTTCCTGGCGCTGGCCGGATGCGCCGACAGCGTCTCGATGGTGTTCCGCACCACCATGCTGCAGGCCGCGACACCGGACGGGATGCGGGGCCGCCTGCAGGGCGTCTTCATCGTGGTCGTGGCCGGCGGGCCCCGGCTCGGGGACTTCCTCGCCGGGGCCACCGCCGAGCTCACCTCCCCGACCGTCGCGATCACGGGCGGCGGGCTCGGCTGCGTCCTCGTACTGGCGCTGCTGGCCGTGCGGTGGCGGGGGTTCGCCCGGTACGACGCACGATCGCCGCAGGCCTGAGGGGCGGGCCTGAGGGGCGGGCCTGCGGTGCTGGCCTGAGGCGCGGGCCTGAGACGCTGGCCTACGGGGCCGGCGCGCCAGGCAGGATCCGGCGGCGACGGCCTAGAACCAGCCCAGGGCCCGGCCGGCGACGAAGGGAACCGGGACCAGCACGGCCATGCCGAGCCAGGTGCCCGTGCGCCAGCCCTCCTGCCGTGGCATGAGGACGTCCACCATCAGGATCAGCCCCAGGACGAGCAGGCCGCCGAGCGCGGCGCCGCCCGCGATGACGGGTGCGGGTTCGGCCGCGTCCGGGACGCAGGCCCTCTCGCCGCACCGCAGCAACGGGTACTGCGTCACGAGCCACCAGACGCACCAGCCCGGAGCGACGGCGACCACTCCGATCAGGAGATTCGCCAGCGCCGGCGCCCACAGGCGACTGCCGGGCCGTCCCCCGCCGTTGGCCCCTTCCCCGGAACCTTCCCCGGAACCGCGCACGGCCCACCCCTCCCTCGTGTCCCGCGAGGTGGACGCCCGCAAGGGCTTCCAGGGTTCCGGGGTTCCTCGCCGAGCGGCCCCTTACGCGTCCACCGGCTCGCGGGTGCGGTCGCTGACCTCCCCGCCGGTGTTGGCGGTGCCGACGGGCTCGAACAGCAGGATCGCCGTCTCCCCGTCGGCCTGCGGGCAGTGCTCCACCCCGCGCGGGACCACGTAGATCTCCCCGGGGTTCAGGACGACGTCCCCGGCGCGCAGGCGGATCGTCAGGGTGCCGCTGACGACGAGGAAGAGCTCGTCGGTGTCCTCGTGGGTGTGCCAGATGAACTCGCCCTGGACCTTGGCGATCTTGACCTCGTAGTCGTTGATCCGGGCGATCCGGTGCGGCGCCCACCGCTCGGTGAAACCGGCCAGCTTCTCCGCGATGTTCACCACGTGCGCTGCCGGGTGCCGGTTGTCGTGTGTGGTCTCGTCCGTGCTTTCGCGTGTCGTCATACCGGCAGGCTGCCCGGGTGCGCCCCGCCCGGTCTTGTACGTTCCTGACATGGCAGCCGCGATGCAACCGCGCAGTACGGTCTCGGCCTGGCGGCCGCCGGTGCCGGGGATCGCCGAGGTGTTCCATGCCCGGTTCACCGACCACGCCTACCCCGCGCACGTCCACGACACGTGGACGCTGATGATCCTCGACGGCGGCCGCGTCGACTTCGGGCTCGACCGCGAACGGCACGGCGCCGGCGGCTCCGACACGGTGGTCCTGCTGCCGCCCGGGGTGGTGCACGACGGGCGGACCGTCACCGAGGCGGGCTTCCGCAAGCGCGTGCTCTACCTCGACGCCTCCGTGCTCCCGGAGTCGCTGACCGGGGCCGCCGTCGACGCGCCGCTGCTGCTCGACGGCGCCCTGCGCGACCGGGTGCACGGACTGCACCGCGCACTGGGCGTACGGGAGTTGCCGGCCGGAGCGGTCGAGCGGCTGGAGGCGCAGTCGCGGCTCGCCTTCGTCCAGGAGCGGCTGCGCACGTGGCTGGAGGGCCGCCCGGTGGTCCCGTACGGGGCTCCGGGCCCGGATACGGCCGTACGACTGCGCGAGCTCCTCGACGCGCGGGTCCTCGGCGGGATCACCTTGGAGGAGGCTTCCGCGCTTCTGGGACACGCCCATCCCACCCACCTGATCCGCAGCTTCCGGAAGGCGTTCGGGCTCCCTCCGCACGCCTATCTCACTGGGCTGCGGGTCGCGAAGGCGCGGCGGCTGCTGCTGGCGGGGATGCGGCCGGCCGAGGCGGCGGTGGCGGCGGGTTTCTACGACCAGGCGCACCTGACCCGGCACTTCGGGCGGCACGTGGGGGTCGGACCGGGCCGGTTCGCCCGATCCGGGGGAGTGTGAAGGGAAGTTGGCGGGTTCGTTGCCATCGCGTTGCCGGGCCTTCCGTTCTCTATCGATTCGGCATATGACAGTTCGGAAGTTCACGCCCTTCACGTCTTTCTGCGCCCTTCACGCCTTTCGTGCCTTCTACGCCTTTCACGCCCCCAGTCGAACCCAGGAGAAAGGCCTTCATGCGCCTTCGTACGCTAGTCACCACCGCCGTGGCCACCGCCGCGCTCGCCGGAGCACTCGTTCCGCAGGCCCAGGCCCAGGCCCCCGCGGCTCCCCGGGCGCCGAAGGAGGACCGCTCCTGCTCGCCGTACCTCTCGATCGCGGGCTACTCGGACTCACTCGACAAGACCCTCATCGGCGGGAAGCTGGTCGGCGGGCTCTCCGGGCTCGCGGTGGACCGCGACGGCACGATCGCCGCGATCTCCGACAAGTCGGCGCTGTACAAGCTGAAGGTGGGCCGTGGTGACACCCCGACGGCGACGGCCGCCGCGCGGCTGCCGCTGACCGACGGCGCGGGCAGGGCCCTCGACTCCGAGGGGATCGTCGTCGACCGCGACGGCACCTACCTGGTGACGGACGAGCACGCCCCGGCGATCCGGCGGCACGCCCGCACCGGAGAGGTGCTGGGCTCACTGCTCATCCCGGACGGCTTCAAGCTCGCGCCCGAGGGCCGGGCCACGGTCAACCAGACCTTCGAGTCGCTGACCCTGCTCCCCGGTGGGCACACCCTCGTCGCCGGCGTCGAGGGTGTGCTGGCCGGGGACGGGAAGGACGCGCGGGGGCGGACGCTCCAGCGGATCCAGACCTGGGAACGCCGCGGCCGCGACGGTGAGTTCGTGCTCGGGCGGCAGTACGCCTACCCGGTGGACGCCGGGCACGGGCTGGTCGAGCTCGCGCCGACGCGCGACGGCCGGCTGATCGTGCTGGAGCGCGGCTTCACGCAGCAGTTCAAGATCACGGTACGGCTGTACGTCGCCGACCCCCTGGGCGCCACGGACACCTCGAAGGTGGCCGCGCTGGAGGAGGGCCCGGCGCTGCGCACCGCGCGCAAGACGCCGATCGGCGACCTCGACTGCTGCCCGACGCTGGGCGCGCCCTCGAAGCTGCCGCAGAACCACCCGCTGGTCGACAACGTCGAGGGCATGGTGGTCACGGACTACGACGGGAACGACGGGCGCGACGGGCGCGACGGGCAGGACGGGCACGACGGGAACGGACGGGTGCGGCTGCTGCTGACCAGCGACGACAACGAGTTCCCGCAGCAGATCACCCGGCTGTACCGGGTGGACTTGGAGCTGCTGGCGCGGAGTCGGTGGTTCTAGAGTCCGAGTCCGTGCGGCCCTGCGCGCCAGGGCCGACGGCTGGCGGGTGCCGTGGGCTCCCAGCCAGGTCGGTCGGCCCGAGGGCGAGTCCTCGTTCCCCGTCCACGTCACCCTTCTCGACGAGGCCCGCCGGCTGGTGATCGGCGAGTGGGCCGTGCACTTCCACGGCACCCGGGTGCGGGCCGGGAGGGTCTGTGACCAGCTCTTCCACCTGCACGAGGCGCCCGAGCACGGCTTCTTCCGGGCTTCCGGCACGGTCGAGGAACTCGCGGAGCGGTGCGCCGCCTGGCCCCGTCCCCGCCGACGGATCAGCCCCGGTCCGTCGGCTCCCGGTCCGCCCCTGATCCCTGCGCCCCTGATCCCTGCGCCCCTGATCCCTGCGCCCCTGATCCCTGCGCCCCTGACCCCTCCGCGTCCTTCGCGGGGGAGACGATGCCGCGCGCGACGCCCAGGGCGACCAGGTCCTGGGGGCGGACCCGCAGTTGGTCCGCCGTCGCCGGGGCCGACTCCGGGGGCCGCTTGAGGATGGCCGCCGCCAGTTCGGGGGCGATCACCGAGAAGTAGCTGTCCGGAGTGACCCAGGTGTTGCCCGGCGCCGCAAGGGCGAGCGCGCCGCCCGAGCCGCCCTCGCCGATGAGGAGGGTGGTGACGGGGACCGCGGCCGCGGCGAGCGCGGCGAAGGCGTCGGCGATGGCCGCGCCCGCGCCCGCGTGCTCGGCGGCGGCGTCGTTGGCCGCGCCGGGGGTGTCCACGAGGGTGAGCACCGGGATCCCGAGCCGGTCCGCGAGCCGGATGACGCGGGCCGCCGTACGGTACCCGGCCGGGCGGGTGGCGGTGCCGCACTGGGCGGCGTAGGCCACCGCCCGGCCCTCCCGGAGCCCGAACCCGCACAGCATCCCGGGGTCCGTGCCGCCCGCCCGGTCGCCCGAGAGGGGGAGGCGGAGCTCGAAGTACGCGTCCAGGTACCGCCCGGCGCGCGGCCGGCCGGGGTGCCGGGCCTGCCGGACGGCGTCCCACCCCGTCGCAGGCAGCTCTACGTCGGCCAGCGCGGCGGGAGGTTCCACCGGCTCGGCGGACCGGGGCGCGGCGAGCACCCGGAGCCAGGCCTCCAGGGTCGCGGGGAGCTCCGCGGCGGGGACGACGGCGTCCACGTGCCCGGCGGCGTACTGCCCCTCGGCGGTGTAGGCGGCCGGATCCGCGTCCGGCGGCCGCACCCGGGACCCGGCGAACCCGACCTGCGCCCCGGGCAGCGCGAGGATCACGTCGGCCCCCGCCCCGAGGGTGGCCCAGCCGCCGCCGGTGGTGGGGTCGCGCAGGACGGCGATCTGCGGGAGGCCCGCGGTGCGGGTGAGGGCGGACTGGCGGGCCACGCGCTGCAGTTGGGTCAGTGCGAGCATGCCCTCCTGCATGCGGGAGCCGCCGGTGGCGATGAGGGAGACCAGAGGGAGGCGGTGGGCGCGGGCGTGGGCGTAGGCCGCCTCCAGGCGGTCGCCGGTGCGGTGGCCGAGGGACCCGCCGAGGAAGCCGAACTCGAAGGAGATCACGGTGGCTTCGTGGCCGCCGATGCGGGCGGTGCCGGTGACCACGGACTCTTCCTCGCCGGTCCGCGCGGCGGCGCGGGCGCGGGACTCGTCGTAGCCGGCCCAGCCGAGGGGGCCGTCGGGGGCGGAGTGCCCCGGCGGGGTGGGGAGTTCGGTGAAGCTGCCGGGGTCGGTGGCGGAGGCGATGGCGGCGCGGGCCGAGGGGCGGGTCGTCACGCCGACACCCTACGGGCCGTCGCCTGGGCGAGGCTCGCGCGGCCCGGGTGACCCCGCCCTGCGGGGCCGCCCGCCCGCGCCCGCCCGTCGGTCCGGCAGGGTCAGAGCGGGGCTTCCCATGTCAGCGTCGTGCCCCGGGTGCCCGATTCCGTGCGGCCGTCGTCGGAGACGGTGAGGCGGACCCGGGTGGGCACCGCGTCGACCTCGACGTCGATGACGGTGACCTCCGCGCGGCGGTGCGCCGCGGCCAGGGCCCCGCGCAGGGCGGAGAGGAGGTCGCCCGCGACGGGCTCCGTCAGCAGCGCGTCCACCGTGCCCGCGAAGTGCACCGACGGCTGGAAGCCCAGCAGGACGGCGGCCCCGCCGGTCTCCCGCAGGACTCGGCCCCGGAAGGTGGTCGGAGCGTCCGTCGGCGGCTGCTGGAGGGCGAAGATGGCCGTGCGGACCTCCTGGATGGTGGAGTCCAGCTCGTCCACGGCCCGGCCCAGCTCCTCGCCGACCGTGTCCCCGCTGGGTGCCTTGTCGGAGCGCCGCCGGGTGCTCTCCAGCATCATCTCCGTCGCGAACAGCCGCTGGACCACCAGGTCGTGGAGGTCGCGGGCGATGCGGTCCCGGTCCTCGTAGACCGCCAACTGCTCCCGGTCGTGCTGCGCGTCCGCCAAGACCAGGGCCAGCGCGGCCTGGGAGGCGAACTGCGAGGCCAGCAGCCGGTCGACCGCGTCGTAGGCCGGGCCGCCGCGGACGCGCGGCAGGGCGAGCGTGCCGATGAGCTGGCCGCCGCTCTGGAGGGGCAGCATCATGCTGGGGCCGAAACGCTCGCGCACGTGCGTGGTCATCCGGGGGTCCGTCGCCGAGTCCTCTATGAAGACCGGCTCGCCGCCCAGGAGTTGTTCCAGGACCGCCGAGCCCGGGGCGATGGCGGTGCCCACCAGGTCGCCGGGGTCCCCGTGCGTGGAGGCGGCCACGATCTCCATGCCGCCCTCGGGGGTCGGCTGGAGGACGACCCCGGCCGCGGCGTCGGCCAGCAGCCGGGCCCGTTCGGCCACGCACATCAGCGCGTCGGCCGCCGGCCGGCCCGCCAGCAGGGTCGTGGTCACGGCGGCGGCGCCCTCGATCCAGCGCTCCCGGCGGCGCGCGGTCTCGTACAGCCGGGCGTTGCCGATCGCTATGCCCGCCTGCGAGGCCAGCACGCGCAGCAGTGCGAGGTCCTCGTCCGTGAACGGGCCGCCGCCCCGCTTGTCGGTGAGGTAGAGGTTGCCGAAGACCTCGGTGTGGACCCGGATCGGGACGCCGAGGAAACCCTTCATCGGGGGGTGTCCCGGCGGGAAGCCGGCCGCGCGGGGGTCCTGGTTCAGGTCCTCCAGCACGAGCGGGCGCGGATCGGCGATCAGGGCGCCGAGCAGCCCGGAACGGCCGTCCGGGAGGTGGGGGATCGCCGCCCTCTCGGCCTCGGTCATGCCGGAGGTGAAGAGCCCGGTCAGCCGGAGGCGCTCGGGGTCGACGACCCCGAGCGCTCCGTACCGTGCCGCGCACAGCTCGGTCGCCGAATCCACGATGTGCTGGAGGGTGGTCCGCAGTTCGAGTTCGGAACCGACGCTGAGGACCGCCTCCAGGAGGACGGGCAGGCTGGCCGCCTGCAGGGCGGCGAGGCCCTGCCCGTCCCCGGGGGCCGGCGGGGGTGGATCGGCGTGCGTCATTCGGCCAGGGGGTTCAGAACCATGGGGGAGATCTTCCCTTCGATCATCATGCCGAGGCCCAGCACCGCGCATACGTCCGGTCGTTCGGCGATGGCCACGGGCATCCCGGTCGCGTCGCGGAGCATCTGGTCCAGGCCCGGCAGCAGGGCGCTGCCACCCACCATCATGATCCCTCGGTCCGTCAGATCGGCCACCAGGTCGGGCGGGCAGTCGCGCAGCACCTTGCCGATGCCGTCGAGCACGGCGGTCAGCGGGGTGTAGATGGCGTCGCGGACGGCCGCGGTGTCCACGTGGACGGAGCGGGCCAGTCCGGTGGAGACGTCGCGGCCGTGGATGAGGGTGGAGGCCGGGCCCTCGGCGGTGATGCCGTTCCCGTGCAGGGCCAGCTGGAGCGGGCGGACGGCCTGGCTGGGCAGCATCAGTTCGTGCGCGTGGCGCAGGTGCTGGACGACGGCGTGGTCGATGGCCTCGCCGCCGACCGGGATCCGTACGGCGGTGACGATCGAGCCGAGGGACAGGACGGCGACCTGGGTGGCGGCGGCCCCGCACACCATGATCATCGTCGCGGTCGGCTGCTCCACGGGCAGTCCGCAGCCGACGGCCGCCGCGATCAGGGTGTCGACGAGTTCGACGCGCCGGGCTCCGAGTCCGACCATCGTCTCCACCGCCGCGCGCTGGGCGAGCGGGTCGGCGTCGTGCGGGGTGCAGGCGGCGGCCCGGAGCCGGGGCTTGCGGCGCAGGGCGCGGCGCAACTTCTCGCCGAGGAGGTGGCGCAGCATGCGCTGGGCCATCTCGATGTCCACGACGGTGCCGCCGGAGACGGGGCGGACGACGCGGATGTAGTCGGGCGTGCGGCCGGTCATCCGCTCGGCGAAAGTGCCGACGGCGATGAGTGCGCCGGTCCGCGTGTTCACGGCGGCGACACTGGGCTCGTCCACGACCAGGCCGAGGCCCTTGACGTAGACGCGGGTCCTGGCCGCTCCGAGGTCGACGGCCACGTGGCAGCGGCGCAACTGCTCAAGACTGACGGTCACGGCAGATCCTCCCGAGAGCGCTGACGCAAGAAGACCGGCGAGTGCCGGTCACACTTCGTATCTTCTCGGGTGAATTACCCGTATTGCCCGATTTGATGCTCCGGGTGGGGGGTGTCGTGAGATACGGAAGGGTCACAAGGGGCGCGGGTGAGTGCTGCACGGGGGTGGAATTCTGCGACGCCAGGCGCGACCATGCCCGCACCCATCGTGCTACTCGTGCGTAACAAGGTAAAGGGGACTCGATGCTGACGGTCCGCCAGCGACTGCTCGCCCTTCTGACGCTCTGCCTGGCGCTGCTCGCGGCGCCCGCGCTCCCGGCCCAGGCCACCGGCGCGACGTCGGGAGCACCTTCCGGCGTGTCCTCGGGAACGCCTTCCGGCGTGTCCTCGGGGGCACCCTCCAGCGCATCCTCGGGGGCACCCTCCGGCGTGTCCTCGGGGGCGCCCTCCCGTGCGACCTCCGCCCCGGCCGTCGCGCGCAATCCGGTGGTCTTCGTGCACGGCTACAACGCCGACCCCGGCGTCTGGGGCTCCCTGCGCGAGGACCTGCGCGCCGACGGGTACGCCGACTCCGAGCTCTTCTCCTTCGGCTACGACACCCACCAGTCGGTCAACGAGGTCCTCTCCGGACGGCTCGCCGCCTACGTGGACGAGGTCCGCCGGCAGACCGGCGCCGCCCGGGTGGACCTGGTCGCGCACTCCTTCGGCTCGCTGGTCACCCGCTGGTACGTCAAGTTCGGCGGCGGCGCCCCGTACGTGGAGCGCTGGGTCTCCCTCGCCGGACCCAACCGCGGCACCTCCACCGCCTGGGCCTGCGCCCTGTGGGACCAGGCCTGCCGGGACATGACCCCCGGCTCGTACGTGGTGAAGAACCTGAACTCCGGGGACGAGACCCCCGGCGCGGTGCGGTACGCCACCTTCTGGTCGAACTGCGACGAGGTCATCAACCCCGACGACAGCGTCCCGCTCACCGGGGCGGTGAACACCCCGGTCGGCTGCCTCAAGCACAACGACCTGCTCGGGGACGACCCCACCTCGGCGGGCGTACGGGCCTTCCTGCGGTCCTAGGCCGGCTACGGGAGGTCCGCCACGGTGACCTCCTGGAGCAGCCCGTACGTGAACTCCGCGACGCGGGACCGCCCCGACGCGGTGAACGCAAGCCGCCACCGCGTCGGCGCGGTGCCCTCCATCGGGCGGACCGGGGCGAAGGCCCGCGCCACCTCGTCGACCGTCGCCGACCAGGGCAGCAGGTCCCCGGGCGACTCCAGTACGGGACCGGGCGCGCCCGGGGCCCGGACCAGCCACTCGTTCCACACGGCCCCGTCCGGCGCGGCGAGCACTTCGAAGCGGAGGTCGGGCCACAGGGGCACCGGCCACAGCAGGGCCTCGCACGTCAGATCGCCGATCGTGCGCGGGGAGACGGCCTCGGGCGGTCCGAGCGCCGAGCGGTAGCGGGCCAGGGCGCCCCGCGAGCGCGGCGACCGGACCATGGCCTGCCAGCGCTTGTTGGCCTCCCGCTGCTCGGCGAGGGAGGCGCCGAGCCGCCGGCGGGCCTCCTCCGCGAGTCCCGGCTGGAAGTCCGCCATCCGGCGCAGCAGCACCAGTTGGAAGCCGGCGGGGCCGAAGGGGCCCGGGGGAAGGGGCGGTGTCCCCGGAGTCTTCGTCATGGACCCGAACCCTTCCACACAAGATCCTCACGATCCCGGTATACGGCCGTTGTGAGTGAACGCGTAGCCTGCGGGGCGCCATGGACTATTGCATCGCCTGCCGCAGGTACCTCAACGGCGCGCTGGCGTGCGCCGGATGCGGGACCCCGGCCGAATACCTGATATCCGCCGCGTCGGCCGCCCCCGCCGCGCCCGCCCCCGGCTCCGCCGCCGCTTTCGGAAGCGACCCGGCCGTACTCGCCGACGTGTACGCCGACTCCCTCGTCGTGCTGTCCGGGGAAGGGGGCCAAAGCCAGGGCCAAGGCCGGGGCCGGGGCCAAGGCCGGGGCCGCGGACGGGCCGGCAACCGCGCCGCCGACCGCCGCCGCGCCGGACACCGCCGGCGCCGCCGGACCGCGCTCACCGTGGGGCTCGGGCTGATGCTCGCCGCCGGAGCGACCCTGGGCCTGGCCCGGCTGGCGGTCGACGGGGAGCGCACCGACCGGGCGGCGACGGTGGTGCTGACCGACGACGCGGGCCCCGCGGAGCCGGCTCCGCTGCCGGGCCTGACGGAGGGGCCGGCCGCGCCCCCGGGGACGGCCACGCCGAAGGGGCCGGCCGCCGGCTCGGGGAAGGCCACGACCGGGGGCGCGAAGCCGGGCGGGACCGGACGGAGTACCGGGGCCTCCACCGTCGGGTCCTCCGGCTCCGCCTCCGGGTCGGCGGGGCCGTCGCGGAGCGCTTCCCGGACTCCCACGTCCGCGGCTCCGACCGCTTCGGAGACCGGGGGATCCGCGAGTCCCAGCGAGAGCCGGCCCTCGAGGGGGCCGTCCAAGCCGAAGCCCACCAAGAAGCCGAACCCGACCCCGACCCCGACTCCGAAGCCCACGCCGCCCGACTGCTGGTGGTTCTTCTGCTGAGGGGCTGAGGGGCTGAGGGCCTGCCGGGCCTGAGGGCCTGACGGTCGGCTCAGCTCAGCTCGGCTCAGCCCAGCATCCGCCGGAGCAGGTCCCGCAGGACCGCGCGCTCGGCCGCGGTGAGCCCGGCCAGAGGCTCGCGGGCGAAGTCCAGTGACTCGCGGAGCCGGTCGGCGGTCTGCAGGCCCTCCTCGGTGGGCGCGGCGAGCTTCACCCGGCGGTCGGCCGGGTCGGGGCGGCGCTCGACCAGCCCGCGGGTCTCCAGGCGGTCCACGATGCCGGTGATGTTCGACGGCTCGCACCGCAGCCTCTGTGCGATCTTGCGCATCGGCATGGGGTCCAGGGAGAGCAGGTTCAGCACGCGGGCCTGGGCGCCGGTGAGCTGATGGCTGGAGGCCGCGTGCTCGTACTCCTGGTGGTAGCGGGTCACGACGTCGCCGATGAGCTCGACGACTTCGAGGGTCAGGGGGTCTGCGCGACGGCTGGGCATGGATCCAGCGTACCCATTTACTTGACAACATGAAATATCCAGGCGCATGGTTGTTTCACGTCCTGAAGCATTTTGCACTTCTTCCCCCATCCAGGAGTGACGCATGTCCGAGATCCCCGCCGTCAGCCGTGAGTGGCACCTCGTCCGCCGCCCGCAGGGGTGGCCCGTCGCCGAGGACTTCGCCCTGCGCGAGGTACCGGTGAACGCCGAGCCCGCCGCCGGCCGGATTCTGGTGCGCAACCTCCACATGTCCGTGGACCCGTACATGCGCGGCCGGATGAACGACGTGAAGTCGTACATCCCGCCCTTCCAGCTCGACAAGCCCATGGACGGCGGCGCGGTCGGCGAGGTCGTGGCCTCGGCCGACGAGCGCTTCGCGGTCGGCGACCACGTGCTGCACGGTCTGGGCTGGCGCGAGTACGCGGACCTGGACGCCAAGCACGCCACCAAGGTCGACGCCTCGCTCGCCCCGCTCTCCGCCTACCTCGGCGTCCTCGGCATGCCGGGCCTGACCGCCTACGCCGGGCTCCTCGAGGTCGCCTCTTTCAAGGAGGGCGACTCCGTCTTCGTCTCCGGCGCCGCCGGCGCGGTCGGCAGCCTCGTCGGCCAGTTCGCGAAGATCAAGGGCGCCTCCCGGGTGATCGGCTCCGCCGGCTCCGACGAGAAGGTGACGCTCCTCACGGAGAAGTACGGTTTCGACGCCGCCTTCAACTACAAGAGCGGCCCCGTCGCCGACCAGCTGAAGGAGGCCGCGCCCGAGGGCATCGACGTCTACTTCGACAACGTCGGCGGGGACCACCTGGAGGCCGCCATCTCCTCCCTGAACGTGCACGGCCGGGCCACCCTGTGCGGGGCCATCGCCCAGTACAACGCCACGGAGCCGGTGCCCGGGCCGCGCAACCTCGCCCTCGTCATCGGCAAGCGGCTGCGCCTGCAGGGCGTGCTGGTCGGAGACCACGCGGGACTGCAGCCGCAGTTCGTCCAGGACGTGGCCGGCTGGCTGCGTTCCGGGCAGCTCGTCGCCGACGAGACGGTCGTGCGGGGAGTGGAGAACGCCACCGACGCCTTCCTCGGAATGCTGCGCGGTGACAACACCGGAAAGATGATCGTTTCTTTCACCGGTTAGGCTCACTCCACACCGCCGTGACGCGTGGGCGCGAGTCCCGGCGATTACCAGGAGGATTTCCTTACATGTCCATCCAGCAGTCCGACGTCGCGTACACCGCCATTGCCACCGCCGAGAACGGCCGCGACGGTCGCGTCGCCACCAACGACGGCCAGCTCGACGTCGTCGTGAACCCGCCGAAGGAGCTCGGTGGCAGCGGCGAGGGCACCAACCCCGAGCAGCTGTTCGCCGCCGGCTACAGCGCCTGCTTCCAGGGTGCGCTCGGCGTCGTCGCCCGCAACGAGAACGCCGACATCTCCGGCTCCACGGTCACCGCCGAGGTCGGCATCGGCAAGAACGACGACGGCTTCGGCATCATCGTCAAGATCTCGGCCTCCATCCCGAACGTGGACGCGGCCACCGCCAAGGACCTCATCGAGAAGGCCCACCAGGTCTGCCCGTACTCCAAGGCGACCCGCGGCAACATCACGGTCGAGCTCGCGGTCTGATCTCCGACCCGCTCGACCGGTTCGACCGGTAGATCCGGTTCGTACCGTACGTCGAAGGCCGCACCCAGGCACCGGGGTGCGGCCTTCGCCATGCCCGGCGTCCGCCCGCCCGGGCGCCCGCCCTAAACTGGACCCATGCGTGATCTTGCGGGGGGATTCGGCTATCTGCTGGCCGGACAGCGATGGGTACTGGGCCACGGACGCTGGCTGGGCTTCGGGCTGCTGCCCGGGCTCGTCTCCCTCGTGCTGTACGCCGGCGCCCTCATCGGCCTCGGCTACGGCGCCGACGACCTGACCGCCTGGGCGACCCCCTTCGCCGACGGCTGGTCCTCCCCGTGGCTCGGGCTCTTCCGCGGCTTCCTGACCGCCCTGGTCTTCAGCCTCGGCCTCTTCCTCGCGGTGATCACCTTCACCGCCGTGACCCTGCTCGTGGGCCAGCCGTTCTACGAGTCCCTCTCGGAGCAGGTCGACCGCACCGAGGGCGGCGAGGTCCCCGAGTCGGGCCTCACGCTCGCGCAGGAGCTGTGGATCTCCGCCCGGGACAGCCTGCGGATCCTCGGCCGGGTGCTGCTCTTCGGGATCCTGCTCTTCGCGCTCGGCTTCGTCCCGGTGATCGGGCAGACCGTGGTGCCCGTCCTCGGCTTCTGCGTCTCCGGCTTCTTCCTCGCCCAGGAGCTCACCTCCGTCGCCCTGATGCGCCGCAGGGTGCGGCTCACCGAGCAGCTCGCGCTGCTGCGCGGGCGGCGGATGCTGGCGCTCGGCTTCGGGGTGCCGCTCGTCCTGTCCTTCCTGGTGCCGCTCGTCGCGGTCTTCCTGATGCCCGGCGCGGTGGCCGGGGCGACGCTCATGGTCCGGGACCTGGTGGGCGAGAACGCGGAGCCGGGGCAGGAGCAGGCCCAGGGCCAGGGCCCGGGTCAGCCTCCGGGCCAGGGACAGGGCAAGCGGCTCAGCGCCTGAGCAGGGTGATCGCCCCGGCGGTGTCCTCGCCGCCGTGGGCCGCCGGATCGGCGTCCAGGCGTTCGCGCATCAGGTCCAGGTACGGACTGATCAGCTCGGCGCTGACCCCCTGCTCGGCGGCCGTCCGCAGGTAGGTGGCGCTCGCTGCGACCTGCATGGCCAGGTTCGACTCGACGCCCGTGGTGAAGTCCCCGGAGACCAGCCGCTCGGCGGCGGCGCCCGCGAAGAAACCCATCGCCCCCAGCCACTCGGTCAGCAGCGGAGCCAGGTCCTTGGGGGAGATGTCCTCGCCCTCGATCAGCGCGTAGGCGTGCGAGATCCCGGCGAACAGTCCCGTCATCGCGCTCAGCAGGGCCACGTCGTGCAGGGCCGCGTGGCCGGGGTCGGAGCCGACGTAGCGGGCGCCGGCCGGTACCTCCAGCGTGCTCCGGTGCTCCTCGAACAGGTCGGGGGAGCCGCTGTAGAGGACGTACCCGCCGGCCGCGGGGGCGCCGATCATCGACGGGGTGGCCATGATCCCGGCGTCGAGGAACCGGGCCCCGCGCTCGTGGGCCCACGCGGCCCGGGAGCGGCCGTCGGCGGGCGTGCCGGTGGTCAGGTCGACCAGGTCCTTGCCGGAGAGGTCCAGCCCCTCCAGCGCCTCGCCGACGCTGGCGTGGTCCAGCAGGCAGACCACGACCAGGCCGCTCGCGGCCACCGCCTCGGCGGGGGTCGCGGCGACGACGGCGCCTTCGGCCGCGAGGGCCTCGGCCTTGGCGGGGGTGCGGTTCCAGACGGTGAGGGGGTGCCCGGCGGCGAGCCAGGTGCGGGCGAGCGCGGTGCCCATCGCGCCGAGTCCGAGCAGGGTGAGCGGGGTCTTCGTGCCGTTGTTCGTGCTGGTGTCGGTCATGCCGTTTAGCCTGGTGGAGGGCCGCCAGGTGCTCAAGTAGGCACTTCGGAGTGCGTGGTTACCCCGAGGTGAGCGAACAGGTGGGGAGGGGTGCGCGATGGCAATGACACAGCGGCCGGGGGCGGATCACTGCGGGATCGCCGCGGCGATGACCGTGATCGACGGCAAGTGGAAGGTGTCGGTGCTGTGGGAGCTGGAGCAGCGCCCGCGACGCTTCGGCGAACTGCGCCGCCTGGTCCCGGGGGTCTCGGAGAAGGTGCTCGCGGCCCAGCTGCGCGAGCTGGAGACGGACGGCATCGTCCACCGCGAGGTCTACGAGGAGGTCCCGCCGCGCGTGGAGTACTCGCTGACCCCGCTCGGCCGGGAACTGAACGAGGCCCTGGCGGCCCTCGGAGCGTGGGGCACGAAGCACCTGCTCCCCGACGCCGTCCAGACGGTCCCCGCGTGAGGTCGGGGCCGGGCCCCTGCTCCGGAGGAGGGCCGGCCCCCGCTCCGGAGGAGGGCCGGGCCCCCGCTCCGGGCTGCCGGGCCCTCATTCCGGGCGGCGGAACAGTGCCGTCCAGAGGAAGTCCTCGCCGAAGGAACCGGAGGACGCGGGCTCGTCGTTCATCCGGCGCAGCTCCACCTCGGTGAGGTCCCCGAAGACCCAGCGCAGCGCCTCCGGGGTGTAGGCGAGCCCGCCTTCGAGGCGGGCCCGGCCGTAGAACTCCGCGTCGGGCAGCTCGGAGCCCATCGCGCCCGAGGCGAAGCAGGTCAGGGCGAAGCGGCCGCCCGGGGCCAGCAGCCGGTCCAGCAAGGCCAGGTAGCTGACCCGGCGGTGCGGCGGCAGGTGGTGGAAGCAGCCCGAGTCGTAGATCAGGTCGTACGGGCCCACGAGCCCGGCGCCGGCCGCGCCGAAGGCGTCCCCGTGGTGGAACCGGACCCGGGCCCCCGCGGCGAGGGCCCGCTCCCCGGCCCAGGCCAGGGCCGTCGGCGAGAGGTCGACGGCGTCCACCTCGAAGCCCCGGGCGGCCAGGTGCAGGGCGTTGCGGCCGGGACCGCAGCCGAGGTCCAGGGCGCGGCCGCCCGCGGGGATCAGTCCGCGGTCGAGGCAGGAGACGAGGTTCTCGTCGGGCTTCGCCGCGAAGAACGGCACCGGCCGCTCGCGGTCCGCGTAGAAGCCGTCCCACCAGGCGGAGCCGCCTGCGGTCCAGCGGTCGGCCTCCGGTGCGAAGAGGCCGTCCATGAGGGCGAGCACGTCGTCGACACTGTGTATGGTGCGGTCCATCCGAACCCCTTTCAGATGTCCCCAATTTTATCGGTGAACACGAGAAAATCCCAGGTCAGATAGGGTGCATGGGATGCCTGACGGGCCATCTGGCGCCTTGTCGCCGGCGGACCGGTCCCCGCTCCCGCGGGTGGGGAGGGCAGGCGCCCCACAGCCCCGCTCGGCGCCCCCACGGGCCCTTTCCCGGCCGGTCCGGGCCCTGTTTCCACACGAGTTCCGGAGTCGTGTGCCCGGACGCCCCGTCAGGCCGACGCCTCCGCAGGCACCTCCGCCGACGTCTCCGCCGATGCCTCCGGCGGCACCTCCGCCACGGCGACCGACGGCGTGTGCGCGTCCGCCTCGGCCAGCAGGGTCCCGTCCGGCGCCCATACGGCCGCGCCCCCGCAGCCCGTCCACGGACCGGCGGGTCCGACGTGGTTGGCCAGGGCCACGTACATCCCGAAGTCCCGGGCGATCCCCGGGTGGACGGCCGCCCGCTCGGCGACGCCGTCGCCCGTGCCGTAGAGGGAGCTCGCCAGGTGGACCCGGCAGCCGGCCGCGGCGCCCGCGGCGGGCACGTCCGCGAAGTGGTTGTCGAAGCAGATCCCCAGGGAGAAGCGGATCCCGCCGAGCTCGAAGCGGCCCGGGACCGTCCCCGCGGCGAAGACCTCCTGCTCGTGGCGGAACAGGTGCTGCTTGGCGTACGTGGTCACGTGCGCGCCGTCCGCGTCGTGGACCAGTGTCGCGATGAGGGGCCGGGGGCCGTCCGTGCGCAGCGCGACGTTGACGGCGGTGGCGATCCCGGTGGAACGGACGGGGTCCAGCCGGGGATCCTCGGCGTCGGCCAGCCACAGACCGGGGTCGGCGCCGAGCGCGGCCAGCTCGTAGCCGGTCAGCGTGAGCTCGGGGAAGACGACCAGCCCGGCGCCCTCCTCCCGGGCCCGCACGGCGAGCTCGGCCGCCCGTAGGGCGTTGGCGGACACGTCGGCGGGGACGCAGCTCAGCTGCGCGGCAGCGATCTTCACCCGGCCCAGCATGCCAGCCCGGAGGTCAGGCCGTGTCCTTGGCCGGGGGCCCCTGGATCAGGTCCAGGAAGGCGCGGAAGGTGCCGGGCATGTCCACGGATTCGGGGGCCAGCAGCCACTGGTACTGGAGGCCGTCCATGACGGCGGCCAGCAGCGGGGCCGCCTGCTCGGGGGTGAGGCCCGAGGGGAGCCGCTCGCCGTACTCCGCGCGCAGGACCGCCGCCATCGCGGAGCGCACCTGCGCGTACCGCTCGGCGAAGAACTCCCGCGCCGGGTGGCCCTCGGTGACGCTCTCGCCGAGCAGCGCCGAGAAGGTCTGCACGATGCCGGGGCGCATGGCGTTGTACTCCACCAGCGAGGCCAGCAGGTCCGGGCGCCAGGCCTCGGCCAGCGCGGTGCCGCCGCCGGTGTCCCAGCGGTCGCGCTCCTCCAGGACCGCGACCAGCAGCGCCTCCTTGGTGGGGAAGTAGTGCAGCAGTCCCTGCTGGGTCAGGCCCACCCGCTCGGCGACCGCGCCCAGGGCCGCGCCCCGGTAGCCGCGTTCGGCGATCACCTCGACGGCCGCGCGGACGATCTCCACGCGCCGTTCCTCAGTTCTGGCCCTGACCATCGCCCGCACCCCTTCTGTTCCACACCTGCCAGCAGGACCGTACGTCATCGATACATTACGAACAGATTACGAACCCTACCGCTCTACAGGTAACCGGTCCACGATGGAGCCAGCCGCACCGCGCGTCCGCCCCGCACGGCGGACGCCCGGTCCTGTGCGCCGCTACCCGCACTCAACGAGGAGGCATGGCCGTGACCGATGCCGATCAGGTCCGCAACGACGCCGTAGAGACGGCCCTGGGCAAGCTGGACCTCGACACCAAGGCCCGGCTGCTCGCCGGCCAGGACATGTGGTCGCTGCCCGCCGTCCCCGAGATCGGGCTGAAGTCCCTGGTCATGTCCGACGGCCCCATCGGGGTGCGCGGCGTGCGCTGGACCGCCGACGACCCGTCGATCGCGCTGCCCTCCCCGACCGCGCTCGCCGCCGCGTGGGACCCCGAGCTCGCCCGCCGGGCCGGCCGCCTCCTCGCCCAGGAGGCCCGCCGCAAGGGCGTCCACGTGCTCCTCGCGCCCACCGTCAACCTGCACCGCTCCCCGCTCGGCGGCCGGCACTTCGAGTGCTACTCCGAGGACCCGTACCTCACCGGCGCGGTCGGCAGCGGCTACGTGAGCGGCGTCCAGGACGGCGGCGTCGGCACCACCGTCAAGCACTTCGTCGGCAACGACGCCGAGACCGAGCGGTTCACCGTAGACAGCGTGATCGCACCGCGCCCGCTGCGCGAGCTCTACCTGGCACCCTTCGAGGCCATCGTCGCGAACGCCCACCCGTGGGGCATCATGACCGCCTACAACCGGGTCAACGGCACGACCATGACCGAGCACCGCTACCTCGTGGGCGAGGTCCTGCGCGGCGAATGGGGCTTCGACGGCTACAACGTCTCCGACTGGATGGCCGCCCGCTCCACCACCGGCGACATCCTCGGCGGCATGGACGTGGCCATGCCCGGTCCCGTCACCGTCTACGGAGCTCCGCTCGCCGACGCCGTCCGCGCCGGTGAGGTCCCCGAGTCCGCCGTCGACGAGGCCGTCCGCAACGTCCTGCGCCTCGCGGCCCGCGTCGGCGTCCTGGAGGGCGCCCCCGCCGCGGTCGGCGAGGTTCCGGCCCCCATCGACGGCCAGGCGCTGGCCCGCGAGCTGGCCGTCCGCGGCTTCGTCCTCGTGCGCAACGAGCCCGCCGCGGACGGAAAGCCCGTGCTCCCGCTCGCCCCCGTCCGGACCGTCGCCCTCATCGGCGCCGCCGCCCGCGACGCCCGCGTCCTCGGCGGCGGCAGCGCCACCGTCTTCCCCGAGCGGATCGTCTCCCCGCTCGACGGACTCACCGAGGCCCTGCCCGACGGCGCGCTGACCTTCACCGTCGGCGCCGACCCCAGCGACGAACTGACCCCCGCCGACAAGGGCTTCCAGCTCCGCGCGGTCTGCCGGGACGCCTCCGGCACCGTCATCGGCACCGGCTCGCTGCCCACCGGCCAGGTCCAGTGGATCGGCGACGACCTGCCCGAAGGCGTCACCTACGCGACGATGGCGAGCATCGAGGTCACCGGTACGTTCGTGCCGCGCGAGAGCGGCGAGCACGCCTTCGGAACCCGCGGACTCGGCGCCTTCACCCTCGCCGTCGGCGGTGAGACCCGCTTCGAGGGGGTCCAGCCGATGGGTGACGAGGCCGACCCCTTCGAGGCCTTCTTCGGCGCTCCCCAGGTGCGGACCCGCCTCACCCTCACCGAGGGCGAAGCCGTCGAGGTCTCCCTGACCTACCAGGTCCCCGACATGACGACCCTGCCGCTCAAGGCGATCATGTTCTCCTTCCTCCACCTCGGCCCGCAGCGCTCCCCCGAGGAGCTCATCGCCGAGGCCGTGGAGGCCGCGCGCGCCGCCGACACCGCCGTCGTGGTCGTCGCCACCACCGAGCGGGTGGAGTCCGAGGGCTTCGACCGCAAGGACCTCACCCTCCCGGGCCGCCAGAACGACCTGGTGCGCGCCGTCGCCGCGGTCAACCCGAACACCGTGGTCGTCGTCAACGCGGGCTCCCCGGTGGAACTTCCGTGGCGCGAGGAGGTCGCGGCCGTCCTGCTGACCTGGTTCCCCGGGCAGGAGGGCGGGGCCGCGCTGGCCGACGTACTCCTTGGCGAGGCCGAGCCGGGCGGGCGACTGCCCACCACGTGGCCCGCCGAGTTCGCCGACGCGCCGGTCACCGAAGTCACCCCCACCGAGGGGCGCCTGGAGTACACCGAGGGCCTCTTCATCGGCTACCGGGCCTACGAGAAGCACGGGATCGCCCCGGCGTTCCCCTTCGGGCACGGCCTCGGCTACACGGACTGGGCGTACGAGTCCCTGGAGGCCACCCCCGCGCTGGCGAAGGTCCGCGTCACCAACACCGGCACCCGGCCGGGCCGCGAGACCGTACAGGTCTACCTGGCGCCCGTCGCGGACAGCGTGGAGCGCCCGGCGAGCTGGCTGGCCGGCTTCGCGAGCGTGACCGCCGGTCCCGGCGAGAGCGTCGACGTGGAGATCCCGCTGCCGGGGCGCGCCTTCGAGATCTGGGACCAGCCGTCCCTGTCCTGGCGGCGGATCGGCGGCGGCTACGAGGTCCGCGCGAGCCGTTCGCACGGCGACACGCGGCTGACGGCGGCCCTCGACCTGTAATGGCCGGAAATCACCCCTATCGGGGCGATTGAAAAAGCTGGACCGGGGGCGGGCCCTGACACCCGCCCCCGGTCCGATCCACCTGCCGCGTCAACGCGGAGGCTCGGCGGAGGTCACCTGTCGGTGCGCCAGTTCCGCGAGCCGTGCCTGCCCGCCCTTGCCCGGGTGGAACCAGTCCCAGCGGCTCAACTGCTCCGCCGCGAAGGGGTACTGGAAGACCGCGCCGCCGTCGTAGCGGCACAGCTCGTCCTTCGCGCAGACCTCGCGCAGCGCCTCGTTGTACTCGACCACGCGGGCCCGCACCTGCTCCCGCCGGGCCGTCGCACCGGCGGTCGCCGAGGTCGGATCGGCGAGCATCGACTGGCAGATGCCCAGCTTCCAGATCCGCCGCACCATCGGGTCGTCCTTGCCCTGCTCCCACAGCCGCTGGAGGTCCGGGACGCTGGAGACGTACACCTGCGAGGCCGGCGAGGCCGCCCGCAGACCGGCCAGCGCCTTCTCGAATCCCGTGCGGAAGGCGGCCACCGGAGTCATCGACGACGCCGTGGGCCGGCAGGCGTCGTTCGAGCCCACCATCACCGTGACCAGGCCCGGCTTGTGCGCGGCGGCCGAGGCGAGCTGACCCGGCAGGTCCGCCATCCGGGAGCCGGTCACCGCGTAGTTCCAGCTGCGCGTCGGCGCCTCGGCCTCACCGAGCAGCCGGGCGGCCAGCGAACGCACCTCGGGGTCGTCGCCGGTGGCCCAGGAGGCCTCCGGGCAGTCGGCCAGCACCGAACAGGCGTCGAAACCGCGCGTGATGGAGTCGCCCACGGCGGCGACCGAGGCCGGCGCGGTGTTCCACCGCGGGGCCGCCTGCGCCCCGCGCTCGCCCCCGGGCTTCGCCGCGTCCGCCGAACACCCCGTCAGCGCACCCGCGGCCAGCACCATCAAGGCGGCCGCCGCGCCCGCACCCGCGCCCGCGGAAGTCCGACGCGCGCGGCGGCGTGGGGCGGTGGTGCGCATGCGGAAGGTCCCTCCTCGTCGCCCCCGTGCCATTCGGCGGCGTCCTGCTGAGTGAATGCTCTGCGTTTACGGGTCTTGGAGCGACCGTACGTCACACCATGACCCCCGGCGCACGGTAGCTTTTTCCCGTGGCGGTTCGGCCGCAAGTCCCGCAACGCAATGTCAAATAATTTCCGTTACATTACATCACGTCACATACTGTCCGTTTTCTGGAGTTTATTCCCGACCTCGTCCCACACTGGAGGTCCCGGTGACGACACGTGGAGTCCTGTACGTGCACTCCGCACCGCGCGCGCTCTGCCCGCACGTGGAATGGGCTGTTGCGGGGGTGCTCGGGGTGCGGGTGAACCTCGACTGGATCCGTCAGCCCGCCTCCCCGGGCACCTGGAGAGCCGAGTTCTCCTGGCAGGCCGAGGCGGGCACCGCCTCGAAACTCGCCTCCGCGCTGCGCGGATGGCACCTGCTCCGCTTCGAGGTGACCGCGGAACCCTGTCCGACCGCCGAGGGCGAGCGCTACAGCTCCACCCCGCACCTGGGCATCTTCCACGCCGTCACCGGCATGCACGGCGACATCCTGATCCCCGAGGACCGGCTGCGCGCCGCCCTCGCCCGGTCCGCGCACGGCGAGACGGACCTGGAGGAGGAGATCGCCAAACTGCTCGGCAAACCCTGGGACGACGAGCTCGAACCCTTCCGCTACGCGGGCGAGGGCGCCCCGGTGCGCTGGCTCCACCAGGTCGTCTGAGCCGGCCCCACGCAGAAGGCCCACCCGGAATCACCCGGGTGGGCCTTTCGCGTGTTCAAACGACGAACACCGCAACCATCAATTGAGCAACCACAGCGGCGAGCAACCACGTCCGCGAGAGCGGCGCCGGTTTAGGCGCACTAGACAGTGCGGAACGCCAGGGAGACGTTGTGGCCGCCGAAGCCGAAGGAGTTGTTGATCGCGGAGATCGGGCCCTCCGCCGGGAGCTTGCGGGGCTCGTCGCGCACGATGTCCGCGTCGATGTCGTCGTCGATGTCGTCGAGGTTGATCGTCGGCGGGGCGAGGCGGTGGTACAGCGCCAGGACCGTCGCGACGGTCTCGATGCCGCCCGCGCCGCCCAGGAGGTGACCGGTCATCGACTTGGTCGCCGAGATCGCGATGTGGTCCAGGTCCTCGCCCAGCACCTTGCGCAGGGCCTTCAGCTCCGCCGTGTCGCCCTGCGGGGTGGACGTGGCGTGCGCGTTCACGTGGACCAGCTCGGCCGGGTCCAGACCCGTGTTGTCGAGCAGGTTCTGCAGCGCGGCCGAGACGCCGCGGCCGGTGGGCTCCGGCTGCGCGATGTGGTGGCTGTCCGCGGACAGGCCCTGGCCCAGCACTTCGCAGTAGACGCGGGCGCCGCGCGCGGCGGCGTGCTCGGCGGACTCCAGGACCACGACGCCCGCGCCCTCGCCGAGGACGAAGCCGTCGCGGGCCTTGTCGTACGGACGGGAGGCCGTGGTCGGGTTCTCGTTGTTCTTGGACATCGCCATCATGTTGGCGAACGCCGCGATCGGCAGCGGGTGGATGGCCGCCTCGGTGCCGCCGGCGACGACCACGTCGGCACGGCCGGTACGGATCATTTCGACGGCGTAGCCGATGGCCTCGGCGCCGGAGGCACAGGCGCTGACCGGAGTGTGCACGCCCGCGCGGGCGTTGACCTCCAGGCCGACGTTGGCCGACGGGCCGTTGGGCATGAGCATGGGGACGGTGTGCGGGGAGACCCGGCGCACACCCTTTTCCTTCAGTACGTCGTACTGGTCGAGCAGGGTGGTCACGCCGCCGATGCCGGAAGCGATGACGGTGCCCAGGCGCTCGGGCGCGATGGCCGCGTCCTCGCCCGCCGGGGCGGTGTAGCCGGCGTCGGCCCACGCCTCACGGGCCGCGATGATCGCGAACTGGGCCGAGCGGTCCAGCTTGCGGGCCAGCGGCCGCGGGAGGACCTCACTGGGGTCCACGGCGGCGGTGGCGGCGATACGGACCGGGAGTTCGGCGAAGCGCTCACCTTCGAGGGGCCTTACGCCGGAACGGCCGGCAAGCAGGCCTTCCCAGGTCGAAGCGCTGTCGCCACCCAGCGGAGTGGTTGCGCCGATACCGGTGACGACCACGGTGCGATTGGTCGGGCTCACAGGAATTCTTTCTCCACGTTTCAGGGGGTGAATTGTCACGGCGCCACCGCCAGGTGGCGACAAACGCTCGTCAGGCTCAGGCCTGGTGCTTGAGGATGTAGCTCGCGGCGTCGCCGACGGTCTTGAGACCCTTGACGTCCTCGTCCGGGATCTTCACCTCGAAGCGCTCTTCGGCGGCGACGACGACCTCGACCATGGACAGCGAGTCGACGTCCAGGTCGTCGGTGAAGGACTTGTCGAGCTGGACGTCCTCCTGCGGGATGCCGGCGATCTCGTTGACGATCTCCGCGAGGCCTTCGAGGATCTCGTCCTGGGTGGCGGCCATGATGGCGCTCCTTCTATGTAGCTAGCTGGGGGTCGAACGGAGTCCGGGATGTGGATCCCGGGCCCTAGGGGAGGGTAACGACCGTGGCGGCGTAGACGAGCCCCGCCCCGAAGCCGATGACGAGCGCGGTGTCGCCGCTCTTCGCCGCTCCGGTCGCCAGGAGCCGCTCCATTGCGAGCGGGATCGAGGCGGCCGAGGTGTTGCCGGTGGTTTCGATGTCACGGGCGACCGTGACGTGCTCCGGCAGCTTCAGAGTCTTCACCATCGAGTCGATGATCCGCATGTTCGCCTGGTGCGGAATGAAGACGTCCAGGTCATCGGCGGTGATCCCGGCTGCGTCGAGCGCCTGCTGGGCCACCTTCGCCATCTCGAAGACGGCCCAGCGGAACACCGCCTGGCCTTCCTGCGTGATGGCGGGAAACTTGTTTCCGCCGTCCTTGCCGAGGTACTCGTCCCACGGCACGGTCTGCTTGATGGTCTCGGACTTGTCGCCCTCCGAACCCCACACCGTGGGGCCGATGGCCGGCTCGTCCGAGGGGCCGACGACCACGGCGCCCGCGCCGTCACCGAACAGGAAGGCCGTCGCGCGGTCCTCCAGGTCGGTCAGGTCCGAGAGCCGCTCCACGCCGATGACGAGGACGTACTCCGCGGAACCCTCGACGACGAGCCCCTTGGCCAGGGTCAGGCCGTAGCCGAACCCGGCGCAGCCCGCGGAGATGTCGAAGGCGGCGGGCTTGCCCGCGCCGATGCGGTGCGCGATCTCGGTCGCCACGGCCGGGGTCTGCTTGAAGTGCGACACCGTCGAGACGATCACGGCGCCGATCTTCTCCGGAGCGATCCCGGCGGCGGCCAGGGCCTTGCCCGAGGCCTCCACCGACATCGCGGCGACGGTCTCCTGGGGGGAGGCCCAGTGCCGCGTGGCGATGCCGGAGCGGGAGCGGATCCACTCGTCGGAGGAGTCGATGGTTTCGAGGATGACCTCGTTCGGCACCACGCGGATCGGACGGTAGCCGCCGACACCGAGGATGCGGGCGTACGGGGAGCCCTTGGCAGGCTTGATCTTCGACATGCTGAGTGGGCTCCTTCTCTCAGACCGCGTGCTCGGTGAGGAGCGCCGCGGCCTTGTCGAGATCGTCCGGGGTCTTCAGCGCCACGCTCGGTACGCCCTTCAGCGCGCGCTTGGCCAGACCCGTCAGGGTGCCACCGGGGGACAGCTCGACGATCCCGGTGACGCCCAGTGCGGCGAACGTCTCCATGCACAGGTCCCAGCGGACCGGGTTGGCCACCTGGCCAACCAGCCGGGCGACTACGTCGGCGCCCGTGGTCACGACCTGGCCATCCTTGTTCGATACGTACGTCAGCGCCGGGTCGGCCGGGGTGAGGGCCGTGGCGGCCTTCTCCAGACCGGCGACCGCCGGAGCCATGTGGTGCGTGTGGAAGGCGCCCGCGACCTTGAGGGCGACGACCTTCATGGAACCCTCGGGCTTCTCGGCCTCCAGGGCCGCGATCTGCTCCACGGTCCCCGCGGCGACGATCTGGCCCGCGCCGTTGACGTTCGCCGCGGTCAGACCCAGCTTCTCCAGGTGGGCGACGACGACGTCCGGGTCCCCGCCGAGGACGGCGGCCATGCCCGTCGCGGTGGTCGCCGCGGCCTCGGCCATGGCGAGTCCGCGGGTGCGTACGAAGGACAGCGCGTCCGCGTCGGACAGCACCCCGGCGTACGCGGCGGCGGTGATCTCGCCGACGCTGTGGCCCGCCACGGCGCCGAAGGCGCCGGGTCCGGCCTTGGTGGTCAGTTCGGCCGCGGCGAGGAGGCCCGCGGCCACCAGCAGGGGCTGTGCGACGGCCGTGTCGCGGATCTCGTCCGCGTCGGCCTTCGTGCCGTAGTGGGCAAGGTCGAGCCCGATGGCGTCCGACCAGCCGGCGACGCGGTCAGCGGCGCCGGGCAGTTCGAGCCAGGGAGTCAGGAAGCCGGGCGTCTGTGCGCCTTGGCCGGGAGCGACGAGTACGAGCACCCTCACACTCTCTCTTGTGTTCGGTCCGCGCCGCCCGTGGGGACAGGGACGAAGAACCATCGGGGTAATTGTTGATGTCCGACAAAAGCTTAGGACTGAGGATCGCCGTCGGCCAGACGCCCGAGGATCAGGGCGATCCGCAGAGTGAACGCGGAGCGGACATCCGAGGGCGACCAGCCGGTGACGTCTGTCACACGTCGCAGCCGGTAGCGCACGGTGTTCGGGTGTACGAACAGCATCCGGGCCGCGCCTTCCAGGCTGCTGGCCTGCTCCAGATAAACACTCAGCGTTTCCAGCAGGGCCGAGCCCGCCTCTTCGAGCGGTCTGTAGATCTCCTCCACCAACTGCTCGCGGGCCGAAGGGTCGGAGGCGATCGCGCGTTCGGGCAGGAGATCGTCCGCGAGGACCGGCCTCGGCGCGTCCTGCCACGCCGTGCAGGCCTTGAGCCCGGCCGCGGCGGCCTGCGCCGATTTCGTGGCGTTCAGCAGGTCCGGGACCACCGGTCCGGCGACCACCGCACCCGCCGCGAACGGCCCGATCAGCGACTTCGCCACCTGCATCGGATTGTCGCTGCCGCCCGCGATCACCACGAGCCGGTCACCCAGCACACCGGTGAGCACCTGCAGCTTGTGGTGGCGGGCCGCCCGCCGGATCGCCTCGACCGTCAGCTCGCTGTCGCCCTCCGGGGCCGTGCCCAGCACCACGCACACGTGCTCGGGGGAGTTCCAGCCGAGGGCCGCGGCCCGGGACAGCGCGCCCTCGTCGGCCTCCCCGGACAGCACCGCGTTGACCACCAGGGACTCCAGCCGGGCGTCCCACGCACCGCGGGCCTCGGCGGCCTGGGCGTACACCTGGGCGGTCGCGAAGGCGATCTCCCGGGCGTACACCAGCAGGGCCTCGCGCAGGATCGACTCGTCGCCGGGCGCGGCGACCTCGTCGATCGCGGTTTCCATGACCTCGATCGTGGTCCGCACCATCTCGACGGTCTGGCGCAGGGTGATCGCCCGGGTCAGCTCGCGCGGAGCCGTCCCGAAGACATCGGTGGAGATCGCCTGGGGGGTCTCCGGATGCCGGAACCACTCGGTGAACGCGGCGATGCCGGCCTGGGCCACCAGGCCGATCCAGGAGCGGTTCTCCGGCGGCATCGCCCGGTACCACGACAGCGTCTCGTCCATGCGCGCGATGGCGTTGGCGGCGAGCCGGCCGGAGGACTTCTCCAGTCGTCGCAGCGTCGCGGCGTGCGGATGGGCCGGAGCCGGATGCGCGGGGTGGACCGCGGGTGAATGCTCACGTTCGGGTTGGGGCACGTGACAAGACTGCCCTATCGGGGCCGCTGCGCGGAGTCCGGTCCCCTCCCGGGCGGGGCCCCGGGGGCTACCGTGGCCCCCATGATTGATGTACGCCGAGGCTCCGACCGGTACGAGGGTGGGGAAGGGTCCGAGGGGATCGCCACCCGGCACGCTTTCTCCTTCGGCGCGCACTACGACCCCGACAACCTGCGGTTCGGCCCGGTCCTGGCGTGCAACGAGGAGAGCCTCGCCCCCGGCGCGGGCTTCGACGAGCACCCCCACAGCCACACCGAGATCGTGACCTGGGTGGCCGAGGGCGAGCTCACCCACCGGGACGCCGAGGGCGCCACCACCCTGGTGCGGCCTGGTGACGTACAGCACCTGGGCGCGGCTTCCGGGACCCGGCACGCGGAACGCAACGACGGCACCGGCCCGCTGCGGTTCGTCCAGATGTGGCTGGCCCCGGCCGATCCGGCCGGGGAGCCCTCGTACGCGCTGGTCCGGGGGATCGCCGACAGCACGCCCTACGCCGTGCCCGCCGCCGGGGCCGTCCTGCACGTACGGCGGCCGGGCGCGGGCGAGCGGGTGGCCGTACCGGCCGCCGGGCGGGTGTACCTGCACGTCGTACGGGGAGACCTGCGGCTGGACGGCGGTTCCGCCGACGGCGCCGAGGAGCTCAGCCCCGGGGACTCGGCGCGGATCACCGGCGAACCGGAGCTGGAGCTGGTCGCCGGATCGCCGGCCGAGGTGCTGATCTGGGAGTTCCCGTAGACGGTGGCCGCGGGCGCGGGTCCCGCAGGGGCCTCAGCGGGTCCTGAGCTCGGCGAGCACCGCGTCGGTGAACGGGGGCCAGGCCTCGACGGCCCACGGCCCGAAGGCGCGGTCCGTCAGCGCCACGCAGGCGGCGCGGGCGTCCGGGTCCACCCACAGGAAGGTCCCCGACTGCCCGAAGTGCCCGAAGGTGCGCGGCGAGGACGCGGCGCCCGTCCAGTGCGGTGCCTTCCCGTCGCGGATCTCCATGCCGAGACCCCAGTCGTTGGGGGACTGGTGGCCGTAGCCGGGCAGGACGCCCTTGAGTCCGGGGTGGACCACGGACGTGGCCTCCGCGACGGTGCGGACGTCCAGCAGCCGGGGCTGCTGGAGCTCGGCCGCGAAGCGCAGGAGGTCGGAGACCGTGGAGACGCCGTCCTTGGCCGGTGAGCCCTCCAGGCTGCTCGACGCCATGCCCAGCGGCTCGAAGACGGCCTCGGCCAGGTACGCGGCGAAGGGGATCCCGGTGGCCTTCGCGATGTGGTCGCCGAGCTCCTCGAAACCGGCGTTCGAGTACAGCCGGCGCTGCCCGGGAGGGGCCGTCACCCGGTGCTCGTCGAAGGCCAGGCCGCTGGTGTGGGCGAGCAGGTGGCGCACGGTGGAGCCCGCGGGCCCGGCCGGTTCGTCCAGCTCGATCGCGCCCTCCTCGTAGGCGACGAGCGCGGCGTAGGCGGCGAGCGGCTTGGTGACGGAGGCCAGCGGGAAGCGGTGGTCCACCGGGCCGTGCGTACCGAGCACGGTCCCGTCGGAGTCGACCACGGCCGCGGCCGCGGTCGGAACCGGCCAGTTCTCGATGATGCGCAGACTCTGCAAGCTCTCCATGCGGCCGAGGGTACTTGCTTGGAGTGCACTCCAAGGATTTAGCGTGGAGCCATGAGCCTGACGCAGACCCCCCTGCAGACGCGGACGCGGTACACGATCAGCGAGGTCGAGGCACGGACCGGTCTGACCCAGCACACCTTGCGCTGGTACGAGCGGATCGGCCTCATGCCGCACGTGGACCGCTCGCACTCGGGGCAGCGGCGGTTCACCGACAAGGACCTCGAATGGCTGGGCTTCGTCGGGAAGTTGCGCACCACCGGAATGTCGGTGGCGGACATGGTCCGGTACGCGGAACTCGTCCGTGAGGGCCCGCACACCGCCGACGACCGGCGCGAACTGCTGGAGCGCACGCGCGACGAGGTGCGGACGCGGATCGCGGAACTGACCGACGCGCTCGCCGTCCTGGACTACAAGATCGACACGTATGCGATGTGCACCACCGTCGCGGGAGAGGCAGACCGGACATGAGCGGCAACACGGCAGGGAACACGGCGGGCGGCACGGTACGGATCGAGCAGGTCGAACTGGGCGCGGGCGGACCGCTGGTGGGCGTCCAGGGGCTCGGCTGCATGGGCATGAGCGAGTTCTACGGGAACACGGACGAGGCGGCGGCCCGGCAGACCCTGGACGCGGCACTGGACGCCGGGGTCACGCTCTTCGACACCGCGGACGTGTACGGGCGGGGCGCCAACGAGGAGTTCCTCGCGCCGTTCGTGGCCGCGCACCGCGACCGGATCACCCTCGCCACGAAGTTCGCCATAGAGCGGACGGACGACCCGCTGTACCGGGGGATCCGCAACGACCGCGCGTACATCCGCGGCGCGGTGGAGGACAGCCTGCGCAGGCTGGGCACCGAGGTGATCGACCTCTACTACATGCACCGGCGCGACCCCGCCGTTCCGCTCGCCGAGTCCGTGGGCGCGATGGCGGAGTTGGTGAAGGAGGGCAAGGTGCGCCACCTCGGGCTCAGCGAGGTGACCGGAGCCGAGCTGCGCGAGGCGCACGCGGTGCACCCGATCGCGGCGCTCCAGTCGGAGTGGTCGCTGTTCAGCCGGGACGTGGAGCGCAGCGCGGTGGGCGCGGCAGCGGAGCTGGGCGTGGCCGTCGCGGCGTACTCCCCGCTCGGGCGCGGCTTCCTGACCGGGTCCTTCGCGGACGCCTCGGCGGACCTGACGTCCGATGACTTCCGGCGCCACCAGCCCCGGTTCACCGGTGACAACGCGAAGACGAACGGGGCGCTCCTGACTCCCGTACGGGAGATCGCGGCGGCCCGCGGCGCCACGCCGGCGCAGATCGCCCTGGCGTGGGTGCAGCAGCGGGCGGCGGTGCACGGCCTGACGGTCGTCCCGATCCCGGGCACCCGCAAGCCCTCCCGCCTCGCGGAGAACGCGGCGGCGACCCGCATCACCCTGACGGCGGCGGAACTGTCCCTCCTGGACCCGATCGCAGCAGGCGTCGCGGGCGACCGCTACCCGGACATGAGCTCCACGTCGGCGGCCCGCGAGGGGTAGGTGTTCCAGCCGTCCGGCGGTTGAGGTCAGGCCCCGGCCGTGAAGCGGTCCCGCAGCGCCCGGTACTCGGCATCCGTGAGGAGCCCCGCGCTGTGCAGCTCGGTGAGGTGCTGGATCCGCTCCCACTCCCGGGGCCCGGGAAGACGGGTCCCCACCGCGCCGGAGGCGACGACGGCCCGCGCCCGCAGAGCCACCAGCACGGCCGCCGCGAACGGCAGCGACTCGTGCACGCCCCCGTAGCCCACGCCGAACACCGCGGAGGAGAGATCGTGGTCGGGCCGCGGATCACCGGCGCCCTCGCGGGGCAGCAGCCGCAGGTGGCCGCCGGGCCGTTGCGGGGAGTGCCAGACCAGCCCGGCCAGGGCGGCCAGCGGATACCGCTGGTCGCCCGCCTTCCACTTGGTGCTCGTGGCCCCGGTGCGCGACCAGTGGAAGGTGACGGCGCCGCCGTCCAAGGTGAGCCGGGCGTCGTACGCCTTCAGCGTGGCCGGCGGCTCCGGGGCGGTGACGAGGAACCGCTCGGCCGGTCCGGCCGGACCGATCCGCTCGCGCAGGGCCTCGGCGAAGGCCGCCGCGCGGACGGCCCCGGCCCCGGCGCCGCCACCCGGCAGCGCCAGCCGGTACGGATCGCAGACGTCCCGCAACTGCCCCGCCGCGGCCTCCATCAGCGGGTCCGCTCCCACCCGCACGCGGGCGCGCAGCACCAGGGCGTCCCGCCGTCCCACGGTCAGGTCCACCCCGGACAACGCTTCCAGGGGAATCCGGCGTTCCCCCAGGGCGTGCCAGAGTCTGGGCGTTCGCATCCCCCGTGCGAAGCGGATGATGAGCGAGTTCGTGGTGCGGTCGAACTCCCAGACGGCATGGTTTCCGGCCAGTACGTCACCCATGCGGCACATCGTAAAGGGACGCACCCCCGCGCGTCCCCCCGCTGCGCGGTCCGATTTCGGGTCGGCCGAGCGGTCAGGCGCCGTCCGTACCGGAAGTTCCGCGTCGGCACGTATCGTCCCCGGCGGCGCACACGGTGGAACCGAACGCACCGGTTCCGATTTTGGCGAAGTTGTCCAGAGATTCGGTCCCTGGCTCGAAATAGCCCGTGTGGCTCTTGGCTCCGGCCGCCGACAGGACCCGCGCGCCGAACTCCCCGGAGACCGGATCCACGCCGTGGCCCAGGCCCCCGAACTCCAGATGGGGCACGTCGGCGATCCAGTCACCGGCATCGCGCATCGCCCACACCCGCGCGGAGGTGCCCAGCTCGGCGGCGCTCCCGGCGCGCATGCCGGGGCTGCCGGCCACCACGATGTCCGTGACCCGGGGCGGCAGTTCGTGCGCCGCGACCCCGCACACCACCGAGCCGTAGCTGTGGCAGAACAGTGCCACGCTCGCCCGTCCCGGCAGCCCGGAGGCCAGCGAGCGCAGCCTGGCCGCGCCGTCCACGGCCAGCCGCCCGGTCGCCGCGTCCATACCGAAGCCGGTCGGGGCGGTGTAGCCGGCCCAGGCGATGACCGCGGTCCGGCTGCCGGGGGCGGCCGCGCGCTCGGCCTCGTACAGGGACTCGGCCATGCCGACCGGTGCGGTCAGCCGGCGCACCGTGCGCTCGAAGGTGAGCGCGTCGGTGTCGACGCCGGGGACGACCACCGAGACCCGGCGGGCCGCGCCGAGGTCGCCGAAGACCTCCGCGACGAGGGCGCCGCCGGTGGGGTCGAAGACGAGGATCTGCCGGCCGGGCTCGGCGAGGGACTCGAAGCGGTGCGAGCGCCGGGCGGCGACGGCACGGTCCGAGGGGGCCAGCGTGATGTCGTGGGCACGGGTGTCCTCGACCCGCGCGGCCCGCCGCAGGGCCATCCGGTTGGCCCGGTAGCGGACGCCGGGCGGCACGCCGTCGAGATTGCCGACCACCAGCGGATGGTTCTCGGTGAGCCGGGCGCGCTGGGCGCCGTCGAGACGCGCGAAGAAACGTGCGACCACGGGCGCCGGGGCGTCCGCGCCGGGCAGGGCCCGGCCTTCGAAGCGCGCCCCGGCCCAGGACGCGAGCGCGGCCTGGCGCGGGGACGGGTCGTCCGCCGTCCGGTAGACGGCCGTCCAGCCGGTGGTCGCGAGCATCAGGAAGACCACCGTCAGCGCGAGCAGTGCGCGCAGGGCGGCCGGGCGCGCGGGAGCGTCGGCGGAGCGGGTGTGGGCGGGGCCGGGCAGGTTCACTGCCTCCAGCCTAGGAGACCGTCGCGGGTGGCTGCGCGCCGGGTGACGGGAGTCACGGCCGACCGTGGGACGCCCGCCGGCGGGTGCTCCCGTACGGGACCGCGCGCGCGGGCGGCCGTCCCGGTACGGGTATTCGCCCGGCCCGTACGGGTCTTCGCCCGGCCGGGTGCGAACCGCCGGGGTCAGGCGGGCCGGCGCCAGTCGGAGGCCAGCGCCGGGCCGATCTGGTCGAGGTAGACCTCGGTCATCCGCCGGATGGCGGCCACGCTGGTGTCCTCGCCCTGTCCCCAGAGCCGTCCGGTGACGCGCATCACGCCCGTGAACGCGGCGACGGCCACCCGCGGGCGCGGGTCGGCGTCCACGTCCAGTCCCTCGCGCTCGGCCAGCAGCCGGGCGATCCGCTCCTCCAGCTCGGTGGAGCGGCGCAGGTGCACGGCGAGCAGGGCCGGGGTGGACTCGATCAGCTGGTAGCTGCGCATGTACAGGTCGATGGGGACCAGGTCCGAAATGGCCTCGTCGACGGTGTCCCAGGCCGCGAGCACGGCCGAGCGCATCGCCTCGAAGGGCCCCTCGGCGGGCGGGCGGGAGTGCAGCGCCGCGACGAAGTGCGATTCGACCAGGTCCTGGACGGCGAAGGCGACCTCTTCCTTGTTGGCGAAGTACCGGAAGAAGGTGCGCTGGGAGACGTCCACGGCGTCGGTGATCTCGTCGACGGTCGTCTCCTCGTACCCCTGGGCGATGAAGAGGAGGAGGGCCGCGCGCAGCAGTGCGTCGCGCGTGCGCTGTTTCTTGCGCTCGCGCAGTCCCGCCGGCGGTGCGGACGCGGGCCGCTGATCGGTCATCACGGCCGCCAGGGTACCTGTGACCGACCTGACAGAGCTGTCTGGCGAACCGCTCTGTGAAGTGTCAGTCGCTGTCACTAATCTGTCCGCATGACTAGTCAGATCACCGTCGACGGCGGGGACGCGCTCTCGCTCACCAAGGAACCGGGCCCCTCGCCGGTCCGTACGGGCCTCCGGGGCCACCCGTGGCTCACCCTGTTCGCCGTCGCGATCGGCGTCATGATGGTCACCCTCGACGGCACGATCGTCGCCGTCGCCAACCCGGCCATCCAGAAGGACCTCGGGGCCTCGCTGGCCGACGTCCAGTGGATCACCAACGGCTACCTGCTCGCCCTCGCGGTCTCCCTCATCACCGCTGGCAAGCTCGGCGACCGTTTCGGCCACCGCCAGACCTTCCTCATAGGCATCGCCGGCTTCGCCGTCTCCTCGGCGGCCATCGGCCTCTCCAGCGGAGTCGAGCTCGTCATCGGCTTCCGCGTCGCGCAGGGCGTCTTCGGCGCCCTGCTGATGCCCGCCGCGCTGGGCCTGCTGCGCGCGACCTTCCCGGCCGAAAAGCTCAACATGGCCATCGGCATCTGGGGCATGGTCATCGGCGCCTCCACCGCCGCCGGGCCGATCGTCGGCGGCGTGCTCGTCGAGAACGTGAGCTGGCAGTCCGTCTTCTTCATCAACGTGCCCGTGGGGATCCTCGCGCTCGCCTTCGGCCTGTTCATCCTGGTCGACCACCGGGCCGAGAACGCCCCGCGGTCCTTCGACGTCCTCGGCATCCTGTTGCTGTCGGCCGGGATGTTCTCGCTGATCTGGGCGCTGATCAAGGCCTCCGAATGGGGCTGGGGAGACACCAAGACCCTGGCCTTCCTCGGCGGGTCCGTCCTGTGCTTCGTGGCCTTCGCCCTCTGGGAGAACCACGTCGCCGAGCCGCTGATCCCGCTCGGGATGTTCCGGTCCCTGCCGCTGTCCGCGGGCACGGTGCTGATGGTCCTGATGGCCTTCGCCTTCATGGGCGGGCTCTTCTTCGTCACCTTCTACCTGCAGAACGTCCACGGCATGAGCCCCGTCGACAGCGGCCTGCACCTGCTGCCGCTGACCGGGATGATGATCGTCGGCTCGCCGCTGGCGGGCATCGCCATCACCAAGGTCGGCCCGCGGCCGCCGCTCGTCGCGGGCATGGTCGCCACCGCCGTCGCCTGCTTCGGAATGGCCCAGCTGACCCCCGGCACCTCCACCCCCACCATGTCGCTCTGGTTCGCCCTGATGGGCCTCGGGCTGGCGCCCGTCATGGTGGGCGCCACCGAGGTCATCGTCGGCAACGCCCCGCTGGAGCTCTCGGGCGTGGCCGGCGGGCTCCAGCAGGCCGCCATGCAGGTCGGCGGCAGCCTGGGCACGGCCGTGCTCGGCGCGGTCATGGCGAGCAAGGTCGGCAGCGTCTTCGAGGACAACTGGGCCGGGGCCGGGCTGCCGCCGCTCACTCCGGAGCAGGCGGACCTCGCGGAGAAGGGCATCCAGGTCGGCATCGCCCCGATCCCGCCGGAGGCACCGGAGCAGCTCGCGGCGACCATCACGGGCGTCGCCCACGACACGTTCGTGTCAGGGATGAGCACGGCCTTCACCGTCGCGGGCGTGGTCGCGGTACTCGCCGCGGTCGTGGCCGGCTTCACGAAGCGCGGCGAGAACGCGGCGGCGGGCGCGGGCGCGGCCCACATCTAGCTCCGCCCCGGCCGCCCGGCCGTGCGCAGGGTCCCGCTGGCTCTGTGCCGCCGGCCGCGCGGCCGTGGCGGTCGAGGAGGCCCCGGAGGCGTCAACTCCGGGGCCGTGACAGCCCCGCCGGGGGGTTCCGGCGGGGCTGTCGCCTATCCGGGTGGACCCGCTCGCGACCCCTTCCGCCGGGACGTCCGCGCAGGTCAGCGTGGTGTCGACGGAGCTTTCGGAAACGGTCCGGGGCCCGTACGTCCACCAGGAGTTGACCCGTCATGCGTACGTGGAGCACCACTTTCTCCGGCCGCACCGCCGCCACGGCCACCGTTCTCGCCGCCACCCTGCTGATCCCGGGCACCGCGGAATCCGCCCGCGCGGCTGGCCTCGCCCCGGTCCTCGCCGCGGCGCAGGCCCCGAACCAGGCCCGGGCCCAGGCGCGCGCCGATGCTCCGGCTCCCGTACGGGCCTCCGGGCAGACGAAGGGGCAGACGAAGGGGCGCACGAAGGGGCGGGCCGCCGGGCCGCCCGCGCTCGGGACCTGCGCCACCGGGCAGCTGTGCCTGTGGGCGAAGCCGGAGTTCAAGGGGGCCCGCACGACCCACGAGCTCAGCACCCTCGACATCAACAGCTGCACCGCCCTGCCCGCCGGCACCACCGCCCAGTCCCTCACGAACCGGACCGGCCGACCGGTCACCACCTACCAGTCCGCCGAATGCGCCGAGACCGGCGAGTTCCAGACCTACCCGGGCGACGGGGTGTGGCTGCCCCAGTCGCCCTACCAGGTCCGGGCGTTCAAGGTGTGGGAGCGCTGACGGCGGCGGCGCCGTCGCCCGCCCGGCCGGGCCCGCCCTGGGCGCCGACCCCGGCGCCCGGGCCGGGCCCCCGGGCGGGCCCGGGGTCCAGGACGACCTCGGGGACCCCGGGGACCCCGAGGACCCCGGGGGCACGCACGACCCCGCCCGCCCCCGGGCCCCCGCCGAGCCGCGCGACCTCCGCGCGCAGCGCCCGTACCTCCGCCGTCAGTTCGGAGATCGCCGCCGTCTGGGCGCGCTCCACCCGATCGTCGCGTTCGAAGCGGGAGATGAACCAGGCCGCGATGTTGGCGGTCACCACACCCAGCAGCGCGATCCCGGACAGCATCAGCCCCACCGCCAGCAGCCGGCCGAGCCCGGTGGTGGGGGAGTGGTCCCCGTAGCCGACCGTCGTCATCGTGGTCACCGACCACCACAGCGCGTCCCCGAGGTTCTTGATGTTGCCGTCGGGGGCGTCCCGCTCCACGCTCAGCACCGCCAGCGAGCCGAACATCAGCAGCCCGACCACCGAGCCCGCCACGTACGTGGTCAGCCGGATCTGCGGCGCCATCCGGGCCCGCCGCCCCACCAGCATCAGGGTGGAGACCACCCGCAGCAGCCGCAGCGGCTGGATCATCGGCAGCACCACCGCCATCAGGTCCAGCCAGTGGGTCCGTACGAAGGCCCTCTTCGAATGCGCCAGGCCCAGCCGCACCAGGTAGTCGGCGGCGAAGGCGGCCCAGACCACCCACTCCGCGTGCCGGCAGGCGCTGTGCACCGCCGCGCTCGCGTCGGGCAGGACGATGGGCACCGCGTAGGCCACGCCGAACGCCAGGGCGAGGACCAGCAGCGGCGTCTGCGTCCGGCGTTCCCACCGGGCCTGGGGGGAGGGTTGCTTCATGCGGAGCATAGTAAAGAACGAGTAAGGGGCGCCGGGACAGGTGTCCCGGCGCCCCTTACGCAAGAGTGACTGCTACGCGTCGCCCCCGGCCGCGCCCGGGTCGGCCGCCCGGACGTCCAGCAGCTGGTACCGGTCGATCGCCTGCTTCAGCGCCGAGCGGTCGATCTTGCCTTCCTTGGCCAGCTCGGTCAGCACCGAGAGGACCACCGACTGCGCGTCGATGTGGAAGAAGCGCCGGGCCGCGCCCCGCGTGTCCGCGAAGCCGAAGCCGTCCGCGCCCAGCGAGGTGTACCTGCCCGGGACCCAGCGCGAGATCTGGTCCGGGACCGCCCGCATCCAGTCGGAGACGGCCACGAAGGGACCCTCCGCGCCGGACAGCTTGGTGGTCACGTACGGGACGCGCTGCTCCTCCTCCGGGTGGAGCAGGTTGTGCTCCTCCACGGCGACCGCCTCGCGGCGCAGCTCGTTCCAGGAGGTCGCCGACCAGACGTCCGCCTTGACGTTCCACTCGGCGGCCAGGATCCGCTGCGCCTCCAGCGCCCACGGCACGGCCACGCCGGAGGCCATGATCTGCGCCCCGACGGCTCCCGTGGTGCCCTCGGAGATCCGGTGGATGCCCTTGAGGATCCCGTCCACGTCCACGCCGGCCGGCTCGGCCGGGTGCTGGATGGGCTCGTTGTAGACCGTCAGGTAGTAGAAGACGTCCTCGGCGTCGGGGCCGTACATGCGCCGCAGACCGTCCTTGACGATGTGCGCGATCTCGTACCCGTACGCCGGGTCGTACGCCACGCAGCCCGGGTTCGTCGAGGCCAGCAGCTGGGAGTGGCCGTCGGCGTGCTGCAGGCCCTCACCCGTCAGGGTGGTCCGGCCGGCGGTCGCGCCGAGGACGAATCCGCGCGCCAGCTGGTCCGCCATCTGCCAGAACTGGTCACCCGTGCGCTGGAAACCGAACATCGAGTAGAAGACGTAGACCGGGATCAGCGGCTCACCGTGCGTCGCGTACGCCGAACCCGCGGCGATCAGCGAGGCCGTGCAGCCCGCCTCCGAGATGCCGTCGTGCAGCATCTGGCCGGTCGGCGACTCCTTGTACGCGAGCAGCAGGTCGCGGTCGACCGCTTCGTACTGCTGGCCGAGCGGGTTGTAGATCTTGGCGCTCGGGAAGAACGCGTCCATGCCGAAGGTGCGGTACTCGTCGGGGGCGATCAGCACGAAGCGCTTGCCGATCTCCTTGTCCCGCATGAGGTCCTTCAGGATGCGGACGAAGGCCATGGTGGTGGCGATCGACTGCTGTCCCGAGCCCTTCTTGGCCGCCGCGTAGGTGGCGTCGCCCGGCAGCTGGAGCGGCTTGGCGCGCACCACGCGGGTCGGCACGTAGCCGCCGAGCGCGCTGCGGCGGTCGTGCATGTACTGGATCTCGGGGGAGTTGCGGCCCGGGTGGTAGTACGGCGGCGCGCCGTCCTCCAGCTGGGCGTCCGTGATCGGGATGTGCAGGCGGTCGCGGAAGCGCTTGAGGTCGTCGGCCGTCAGCTTCTTCATCTGGTGGGTCGCGTTGCGGCCCTCGAAGTTCGGGCCCAGGGTCCAGCCCTTGACCGTCTGCGCCAGGATCACCGTCGGCTGGCCCTTGTGGGCCTTGGCCGCCGCGTAGGCCGCGTAGACCTTCTTGTGGTCGTGACCGCCGCGGCCCAGGTGCTGGATCTGCTGGTCGGTCATGTTCTCGACCATCGCCCGCAGCCGGTGGTCGCCGCCGAAGAAGTGGTCGCGGATGTACCCGCCCGTCTCGGTGGCGTACGTCTGGAACTGGCCGTCCGGGGTGGTGTTCAGCTTGTTGACCAGGATGCCGTCGCGGTCCTGGGCCAGCAGCGGGTCCCAGGAGCGGTCCCAGATCAGCTTGATGACGTTCCAGCCGGCGCCGCGGAACTGCGACTCCAGCTCCTGCATGATCTTGCCGTTGCCGCGGACCGGGCCGTCGAGGCGCTGCAGGTTGCAGTTGACGACGAAGGTCAGGTTGTCGAGGTGCTCGCGGGCCGCGATGGAGAGCTGGCCGAGCGACTCCGGCTCGTCCATCTCGCCGTCGCCGAGATACGCCCAAACGTGTGACTTGGAGGTGTCCGCGATCCCGCGGGCCTCCATGTACCGGTTCATCCGGGCCTGGTAGATCGCACCGAGCGGGCCGAGGCCCATCGAAACGGTCGGGAACTCCCAGAAGTCCGGCATGAGCCGCGGGTGCGGGTAGCTGGAGAGGCCGTACGGGGCCTTCGACTTCTCCTGGCGGAACGCGTCGAGCTGCTGCTCGGAGAGCCGGTCCAGGAGGTAGGCGCGGGCGTAGATGCCGGGCGAGGCGTGGCCCTGGAAGAAGATCTGGTCGCCGCCGTCGCCCTCGTCCTTGCCCCGGAAGAAGTGGTTGAAGCCCACGTCGTAGAGGGAGGCGGAGGAGGCGAAGGTGGCGATGTGACCGCCGACGCCGATGCCCGGGCGCTGGGCGCGCGAGACCATGACGGCCGCGTTCCACCGGGTGGCGTTGAGGACCTTGCGCTCGATCTCCTCGTTGCCGGGGAAGAAGGGCTCGTCCTTGGTGGCGATCGTGTTGACGTAATCCGTGGAGCGCATCTCGGGCACGGCCACGCGCTTCTCGCGGGCCCGCTCCATGAGCCGCAGCATCAGGTAGCGGGCGCGCTCACGGCCCCGCTCGTCGACCGCGGCGTCCAGGGAGTCGAGCCACTCCTGCGTCTCTTCCGGATCGAAGTCCGGTACCTGACTCGGCAGGCCACCAATGATGATCGGATTGCGATCGGATGCGGAAGCCACGCTGTTCCTTCGCTGTCGGGGGAGTCGTGCCTTGAGTCTCGCCGCCTCCCATGGTCTTACGCTCGGCAGAAATCGTCATCTTTACCGTTGGGTAATCCCTGGAGGTGGCGGGATTGTGCTGGCTGCGGCGACGACAACGCCCAAACCGCAACCTTACGCCCACGTCGATCACCCCCTTCGCAAGGCCGTTCGTCCCTCAAACAGGTGCGAAAGTCCCCGGGCCGTGCCGAATGAGGTGGAATGGTGTGGGATGAATCACCAGGGGTACATGCGGAAGGGCTGAAAGTTGCGGCGAGACGGCCGCAATCGTCACCGTTTCGACGGTCTCGGCGGCCGGGTACTTGCGCGATCCGCCGCGCCCGTGTGGACTACGCCCATGCTGCGCGTACGCGCGCCGCCGAAGAACATTCACCGAACATGAGCAGGAGGCACCCCGTGAGCGCGACCGCGGACCACGCGGAGAACCTGGCCGCCAGGCTGGGTTTCCAGTCCGAACAGGTGGTCCAGGAAATCGGCTTCGACGACGACGTCGATCAGGAATTCCGTGATGCCGTAGAGGGTCACGTCACCGAACTCGTCGATGAGGACTACGACGATGTCGCAGACGCGGTTCTGCTGTGGTTCCGGGAGGACGACGGCGACCTGACGGACGCCCTGGTCGACGCGACCGAGCTGGTCGAGGACGGCGCACTGATCCTGCTGGTGACCCCCAAGACCGGCAAGGACGGTTTTGTCGAGGCCAGTGACATCAGCGAGGCCGCCGAGACCGCCGGCCTTTCGCTGGCGAAGGGTCTCCCCGTCGGCAAGGAGTGGACCGCCACCAAGCTGGCGACTCCGAAGACGGCCAAGTCCAAGCGCTGAGCCGCGCCCCGCAGTCATGCGGACACACGCACCCCGCCCGCCGGAAGCTTCCCGGCGGGCGGGGTGCGTGCGTTTCGCGGGCGGAGCGGAGCCGGACGAGCGGCGGACCCATAAGCTGAGATCACCCGAACAGCCCAACGCAGGGATGCGGGACGAACGCGGGACGAAGGGATGCGACAGATGGCGATCGAGGTCGGCAGCAAGGCCCCGGACTTCGAGCTCAAGGACAACCACGGCAGGGTCGTGCGGCTCTCCGACTTCCGGGGTGAGAAGGCCGTCGTGCTGCTCTTCTACCCCTTCGCGTTCACCGGCGTCTGCACCGGCGAGCTCTGTGAGCTGCGCGACCAGCTGCCGCGCTTCCAGAACGACGACGTGCAGCTGCTCGCCGTCTCCAACGACTCCGTACCGACCCTGCGCGTCTTCGGCGAGCAGGAGGGGCTGGAGTACCCGCTGCTGTCGGACTTCTGGCCGCACGGGGAGGCCTCCCGCGCCTACGGGGTCTTCGACGAGGAGAAGGGCTGCGCGGTGCGCGGCACCTTCGTCATCGACCGCGAGGGCGTCGTGCGCTGGAGCGTCGTCAACGGCCTGCCGGACGCGCGTGACCTGAACGAGTACATCAAGGCCCTCGACAGCCTCTGAGTCCGTGTCGCAGGCTCATGGGTGCGTGCCGTCAGGCACGCGGGCCCGTTCGCCTCGAATAAGCCCGTACAGGCGGGAACCCGTCACTAGGATCGAAACGTTGATCCGGTAGCAATCGCACGACGGGGCCCTGCCCCACACAAAACCTTATGGAGGACCCGTGGGAGTCAGCCTCAGCAAGGGCGGCAACGTCTCGCTGTCCAAGGCCGCGCCGAACCTGACCGCGGTCATCGTCGGTCTGGGCTGGGACGCTCGCACCACCACCGGCGTCGACTTCGACCTCGACGCCAGCGCGATCCTGGCCAACGACCAGGGCAAGGTCACCGGCGACTCGAACTTCGTCTTCTTCAACAACCTGAAGAGCCCCGACGGCTCGGTCGAGCACACCGGTGACAACACCACCGGTGAGGGCGAGGGCGACGACGAGGCGATCAAGGTCAACCTCGCCGGCGTGCCCGCCGACGTGGCCAAGATCGTCTTCCCGGTCTCGATCTACGAGGCCGAGAGCCGCCAGCAGAGCTTCGGCCAGGTCCGCAACGCGTACATCCGCGTCGTGAACCAGGCCGACAACGCCGAGCTCGCCCGCTACGACCTGTCGGAGGACGCTTCGACGGAGACCGCCATGGTCTTCGGCGAGCTCTACCGCAACGGTGCGGAGTGGAAGTTCCGCGCCATCGGCCAGGGCTACGCCTCGGGTCTGCGCGGCATCGCGCAGGACTTCGGCGTCAACGTCTGAGCCTGCTCGACCAGAGCAGTCGTAGCATCCGTCCGGCGCCGTGCACTCGTGTGTACGGCGCCGGACCGGCTTTACGGCCTTTCAGCCGTACCGCCCACCGCCTTCCGCCGCGCCGTCACACCGCCGTACCGTCACACCGCCGTATCGCCGTATCGCCACACCGCCACCGTCGTCCGGGGAGGACCACAACATGGGCGTCACACTCGCCAAGGGGGGCAATGTCTCCCTCTCCAAAGCCGCACCGAACCTCACCCGGGTTCTGATCGGCCTCGGATGGGACGCGCGCTCGACCACGGGCGCCGACTTCGACCTCGATGCCAGCGCACTCCTGTGCAGCAACGGCCGGGTGCTCGGGGACGAGTACTTCGTCTTCTACAACAACCTGAAGAGCCCCGAGGGCTCCGTCGAACACACGGGGGACAACCTCACCGGCGAGGGTGACGGCGACGACGAGTCGCTCATCATCGACCTCACCAAGGTCCCGGCCGGCGTCGACAAGATCGTCTTTCCCGTCTCGATCCACGAGGCCGAGGCCCGCCGGCAGAGCTTCGGCCAGGTCAGCAACGCCTTCATTCGTGTGGTGAACGAGGCGGACGGCCAGGAACTGGCCCGCTACGACCTCTCCGAGGACGCCTCCAGCGAGACCGCGATGATCTTCGGCGAGGTCTATCGGTACGGGGGTGAATGGAAGTTCCGCGCCGTGGGGCAGGGGTACGCGTCGGGGCTCCGCGGCATCGCTCTAGACTTCGGGGTCAACGTTTCGTAAAGCCGTACAACACGATGGGATGCCAGTGGTTCTGAAAACCTTCGGCTGGTCGTTCGCAGTCACTGCGCTCGGACTGGTCGCAGCAGTGCTCTACGGGGGGTGGGAGGCCTTCGGGATCGTCGCGATCCTGTGCATCCTGGAGATCTCGCTGTCCTTCGACAACGCGGTGGTCAACGCCGGAATCCTGAAGAAGATGAATGCCTTCTGGCAGAAGATCTTCCTCACCATCGGTGTCCTCATCGCCGTGTTCGGCATGCGCCTTGTCTTCCCGATCGTGATCGTCGCGATCAGCGCCAAGATCGGGCCGATCGAGGCCGTCGAACTCGCCTTGCGCGACCAGGACATGTACAAGCAGCTCGTGACGGACGCCCACCCGTCCATCGCCGCCTTCGGTGGCATGTTCCTGCTGATGATCTTCCTCGACTTCATTTTCGAGGACCGTGACATCAAGTGGCTCGGCTGGCTGGAACGCCCGCTCGCCAAGCTCGGCAAGATCGACATGCTGTCGGCGTGCATCGCGCTGATCGTCCTGCTCATCACCTCGATGACCTTCGCCGTCAACGCCCACCAGCACGGCGGCACGCACGTGGACAAGGCCCAGACGGTCCTGATCTCCGGCGTTCTCGGTCTGATCACCTACATGGTCGTCGGCGGCCTCTCCGGCTACTTCGAGAACAAGCTGGAGGAAGAGGAGGAGCACGAGCACGAGGTCGAGGAAGCGGCGAAGAGGAGCGGCAAGCCCGTCTCGGCCGTCGCCATGGCCGGCAAGGCCGCGTTCTTCATGTTCCTCTACCTCGAAGTCCTCGACGCCTCCTTCTCCTTCGACGGGGTCATCGGCGCCTTCGCCATCACCAGCGACATCGTGATCATGGCCATCGGCCTCGGTGTCGGTGCCATGTACGTCCGGTCGCTGACGGTCTACCTGGTCCGCCAGGGCACCCTCGACGACTACGTCTACCTGGAGCACGGCGCGCACTACGCCATCGGCGCGCTCGCCGTCATCCTGCTCGTCACCATCCAGTACGAGATCAACGAGGTCATCACCGGCCTCGTCGGCGTCGTGCTGATCGGATGGTCCTTCTGGTCCTCGGTGCGCCGAAACAAGCGCCTGGAGCTGGAGGGTTCCACCGCCGAGGCATGATCGCGGCGGTAATGCGGAACGCTCAAGTGCGGGGCGGTCCGGCGGGTCCACGGACCCACCGGGCCGCCCCGTCCGCATGCCGGGACCGGACGCCGGCATGCCTGCGGGGGGCCAAGCGGGCCTAGGGAGCAGGGGGTTGTGGGGATGGGATTCTTCGACGGCATCAGGGGCAGCCGCGGCACGCAGTTCCAGTCGGGCAGTGCCTCGTCGAACGCGATCGAGCTGACCAAACGCCATCCGACGGTATCGCTCACCAAACAGGGGGCGGTGCACGGCAATCTGCGCGTGAACCTCTCCTGGCGGATGCGCACCTCGGACATAGGCGGCCGCAGCGCCGGCCCGAGCGGGCAGCTGTTCCGGCACCCGTTCAAGCTGTTCAAGCCGGACATGGTGCAGGCGCACACCCAGGGCATGGTCAATGTCGACCTCGACATCGGCTGCCTCTACGAGCTGACCGACGGTACCCGCGGCGTGGTCCAGCCGCTGGGGAACCTGCACGGGGACATCAACAGCCCGCCGTACGTGAAGCTCAGCGGGGACGACCGGTTCGGGGCGCCCTCCGGCGAGACGATCTTCGTCAATCTCGACCACGCCGAGGAGATCAAGCGGCTGCTGGTCTTCGTGTACATCTACGACCAGACCCCGGCCTTCGACCGGGCGCACGCCCTGGTCACCCTCTACCCGATCACCGGGCCGCGCATCGAGATCCCGCTGGAGGAGCGCCACCCGCACGCCCGCTCTTGCGCCGTCGTCTCCCTGGAGAACGTCAAGGGAGAGCTGATCGTGCGGCGGGAGGTCACCTTCGTGTACGGGTTCCAGGCCGAGCTCGACCGGCTGTACGGGTGGGGGCTCCAGTGGGGCCGGGGCTACAAGACCAAGACCTGACGGGGCCGGCGGGGCCGGCGGGGCGCTCCCCAGGGCCCCGCGGGCCCCGTGCTCACCGGCGGATGAACTGCGGACCCTGCGCGGGCAGCCGGAAGGACCGGTCCCCGCCCGGAGCCGGCGCTGGGGCCTGCGCCACCGGCTGCGGGTAGCCGTAGGCGGGCTCGGCGGCCGGCGGAGCCTGGGTGGGGGGCGCCAGGGCCGTCGTGGCGGCCTGCGCCTGCCCCTGGGGCTGCGCCTGTCCCTGCCCCTGTCCCTGGCTCTGCTCCTGGGCCTCGGGGGCGTTCTCGTCCACGGAGATCCCGTGGTCGGTGGCCAGGCCGACGAGCCCGTTGGAGTACCCCTCGCCCAGCGCGCGGAACTTCCACGCGTCGGCCCGCCGGTACAGCTCGCCGCAGATCAGAGCCGTCTCGGCGCCCGTCTCCGGCCGCACGTCGAAGTAGGCCAGCGGTTCGGAGCCGCCGGTCGCGGTGGCGTCGTAGAGCAGGATCCGCAGGTCGCGGACCCGCTCGAAGGGGACGTCCTCGGCGGAGGCGACGACCAGGATCCGGTCCACGGCGGGCGTGACGGCCCGCAGGTCCGCCTGTACGGCGTCGGTGATGCCGTCGCCGAGCTGCTTCTTCCCGAGCCGCCAGACGGCCCCCGAGGGGTGCCGGGGCTGGTTGTAGAAGACGAAGTCCTCGTCCGAGCGCACGCGCCCGTCCGCCCCCACGAGCAGCGCGGAGGCGTCCACGTCGGGCACGTCGGGCCCCCCGGTCCAGCGCAGCACCGCGCGGACCGCCAAGGCGGCCACGGGGATGTTGGAGCCCTTCTGCATCGCGTGCGTCATGGCGGTCATCCTGCCCTCCCGGGCGGGACCGGGACAATGCGGCCCCCCGTAGACCTTGTCCGAATCGCGAGACCTGGGCATGGTGCAAGAGGGTTACCTGGATTTCATGTGCTTGAGGAATTTTTGACTCACGTTCATACGTACTATTACCGGCCACGCCAGATCGGCCGCCGAGCCTGTACGGGGGAAGCACATGCGTCACTTCGGGCATATTTCGCCCACCGTCCGCAAGGACCTCTTCCACCAGGAGCCGGCGGAGTTCACCGCCGCCTCCCCCTCCGCCACGCTCGCGGCCGCACTGGGGGCCACGCTCTACAGCCCGGCCACCCGGCCCCAGCTCGCCCGTGACATCCGCAAGCAGGGCGGCCTCGGAGTCGTCTCCATGGTCCTCTGCCTGGAGGATTCCATCAGCGACGCGGACGTCGTCGGGGGCGAGGAGAACCTCGTCCGGCAGTTCGCCGCCCTCCACGAGGACCCGGCGGAGCTCCCGCTGCTCTTCATCCGCGTCCGGGAACCCGAGCAGATCCCCGACCTCGTGCACCGGCTCGGCGGCTCGGCGGCGCGACTGGCCGGATTCGTCCTTCCCAAGTTCAGCGAGAGCCGGGGGATCGCCTTCCTCGACGCCGTCGCGCAGGCGGAAGCCGCGAGCGGACTGTCCCGCCTGTACGCGATGCCCGTCCTGGAGACCCCCGAGCTGCTCCACCTGGAGACCCGGGTCGAGGCCCTCGCCGGGATCTCCCGCACGGTCAACAAGTACCGCGAGCGGGTCCTGGCGCTGCGCCTCGGCGTGACCGACTTCTGCTCCGCCTATGGGCTGCGCCGCACCCCCGACATGACGGCCTACGACGTGCAGATCGTCGCCGGGGTGATCGCCGACGTGGTCAACGTGCTGAGCCGCGCCGACGGCACCGGCTTCACCGTCACCGGGCCCGTGTGGGAGTACTTCCGCAGCCAGCAGCGCCTCTTCAAGCCGCAGCTGCGCCGCAGCCCCTTCCTGGAGGAGGGCGTCGAGGAGCTGCGCACCGCGCTGATCGAGCACGACCTGGACGGGCTGCTGCGCGAGATCGAGCTCGACCGGGCCAACGGGCTGCTGGGCAAGACCTGCATCCACCCCGCCCACGTCACCCCGGTGCACGCGCTCTCGGTGGTGTCGCACGAGGAGTTCAGCGATGCTCAAGACATCCTGCGCCCCGAGAGCGGAGGCGGCGGAGTGATGCGTTCCGCTTACACGAACAAGATGAACGAGGTGAAGCCCCACCGGGCCTGGGCCGAGCGCACCATGCTGCGCGCCGAGGTCTTCGGTGTGGCGAAGGAGGAGGTCGGCTTCGTCGACCTCCTCACGGCCGGGCTCCAGGTGTGAGCGGGCCGTTGACTGCGAAGAAGGGCAAGAAGATCGAAGCGGTGTGGTCGGGAACGTGGGTCGCGGACCGGCTGGGCGTGAGCCTGGCGGACGGGACGGGGGACGGCCCGCGGCTGGACGAACTGCTCGGGCTGGCGCTGCGGCGCAACCCCAAGCGGGCGCACCTGCTGGTCTCGCAGGTGCTGGGCAAGCACGTGCCGCAGTCCCCGGCGGCCGTGTACGCGGCCGGATACGGGCTCGGCGAGCGGGTCCGGGAGCTGCTGGGCGACGCGGAGGCGGCCTCGGCGGTGGTCCTGGGCTACGCGGAGACCGCGACCGGGCTCGGTCACTGCGTGGCCGACGGCCTGGGCAGCGCCACCTACCTGCACTCCACCCGCCGCCCCGTGCCCGGTGTGGAGGCCGCGGGAGGCTTCGAGGAGGCCCACTCGCACGCCACCTCGCACCTGCTGCTGCCCGAGGACCCGAAGCTGCTGGCGGGCTCCGGCCCGCTGGTCCTCGTCGACGACGAGTTCTCCACCGGCAACACCGTCCTGAACACCATCGCCGACCTCCACGCCCGCCACCCGCGCGGCCACTACGTGGTCGTCGCCCTGGTCGACATGCGCTCCCCGGCCGACCGCGACCGCCTCGTCGCGTTCGCGGAGCAGCTGGGCGCCCGCGTGGACCTCATATCGCTGGCCTCGGGCACGGTCTCCCTCCCGGAGGGGGTGCTGGAGAAGGGGCAGGCGCTGGTGGAGCAGTACGAGGCCCTGGCCGCTGCCGCTGCCGCCGCCGGCGCATCGCAGCCAGGGGCTGGGCCAAAGCAGCCCCTGCAGGGGGTCCCCCCGGACGGAGTCCGGGGGAGTGCGAGCAGCGGGGGCCGGGGCGGCGCCCCGGCAGACGATCCGCACCCGGTCACCCGCGTGGAACTGGCCTGGCCGGCCGGCATACCCGACGGCGGACGCCACGGTTTCACCCCCGCGCACCGCGCAGCCCTAGACGCGGCGCTGCCCGCCATGGCGGACCGGCTCGGGTCCGCGCTCGGCGCGGAACCCGCCAGGGTCCTCGTACTCGGCAACGAGGAGCTGATGTACGCCCCGCTGCGCCTCGCGCAGGCCCTGGAGGCGTCCGGCGCCGCGGCAGCGCCGGTCGAGGTGCGCTTCTCCACCACCACCCGCTCGCCGGTGCTCGCCGTGGACGACCCCGGCTATGCGATCCGCACCCGGCTCGTCTTCCCCGCCCACGACGCCCCGGCCGACGGCCCCGGTGACCGGTATGCGTACAACGTTGCCGCCGGCACGTCCGGCGCCGGCTTCGACGCCGTGGTCGCCGTCGTGGACTCGGCCGGGGACACCGCGGAACTCCGTACCGGCCTGCTCGCCGCCCTCGCGCCGCACACCGGCCGGGTCGTGCTGGCGGTCATACCTTCGTACGTACCCGACCGGCAGGAGCCGATCATGACCGAGCCCCCGCGCGAAGCGCCGGGCGGACCGCTGGGCGAGCCGCTGCGCGGGCCCGCCTTCTCCTCCTACGCCGCCGAGGACGTCGGCTGGCTGCTCCAGGACCTCTCCGACGTCGAGCTGGAGGCCCCGACCGAGGAGCGCGAGGAGGCCATCCAGGCGGGCGGCGCGCACTACGCGGAATCGCTGCCGGTGGAGTTCCAGCCGTCCCCGGAGTACCAGCAGCTCTACCAGAGCGCGCTGACCGCCTCCGCCGCCCGGATGGCCCGCGCCGTCGGCACCGTCACCGAGACGGTCCTCGCCGAGCGCTCACCTTCCCCGGTCCTGGTCTCCCTGGCCCGCGCCGGCACCCCTGTGGGCGTGCTGATGCGGCGCTGGGCGCAGGCCCGGCACGGCCTGGACCTGCCGCACTACGCCGTCTCCATCGTGCGCGGCCGCGGCATCGACGCCAACGCGCTGCGCTGGCTGGCCGCCCACCACGACCCGGCCGACGTGGTCTTCGTCGACGGCTGGACCGGCAAGGGTGCCATCACCCGCGAACTGCGCGAGGCCCTGGGCGAGTTCGAGGGCTTCAACCCGGAGATCGTGGTCCTCGCCGACCCCGGCTCGTGCGTGGAGACGTACGGCACCCGCGAGGACTTCCTGATCCCCTCCGCCTGTCTCAATTCCACCGTTTCCGGACTGGTCTCGCGTACGGTGCTCAGGTCCGACCTGGTCGGGCCCGCCGATTTCCACGGCGCGAAGTTCTACCGCGAGCTCGCCGGGGCCGATGTGTCCGTCGCGTTCGTCGACACCGTCTCCGCGCACTTCGAGGAGGTGGCCGAGGCCGTGGACGCCGAGGTCAAGGAGCTCCTCGCCGCCGACCGCACACCGACCTGGGTGGGCTGGCGGGCGGTGGAGCGGATCAGCGAGGAGTACGGGATCCACGACGTGAACCTCGTGAAGCCCGGCGTCGGCGAGACCACGCGGGTGCTGCTGCGCCGGGTGCCGTGGAAGATCCTCGCGCAGCGCGGCGCCGGGGCCGACCTGGACCACGTACGCCTCCTCGCGGAGCAGCGGGGGGTGCCGGTGGAAGAGGTCGACGGGCTGCCGTACAGCTGCGTAGGACTCATCCATCCCCGATTCACGCGCGGCGCCACGGGCGCCGACGGAAAGGCTGTGGCCACCAAGTGACCGTTCTCGTAGCCAGTGACCTCGACCGTACGCTCATCTACTCGGCGGCCGCGCTCGGCCTGACCATGCCCGACCCGGTGGCCCCGCGGCTGCTGTGCGTGGAGGTGCACGAGAGCAAGCCGCTGTCGTACATGACGGAGACGGCGGCGGGGCTGCTGGCGGAGCTTTCCGCCGACCCGGGCGCGGTGTTCGTGCCGACCACCACCCGGACCCGCAAGCAGTACCAGCGCATCCGCTTCCCCGGACGGCCGGCGAAGTACGCGATCTGCGCCAACGGCGGCCAGCTGCTGGTGGACGGGGTCCCGGACCGGGACTGGCGCCGCCAGGTCGCCGCGCGGCTCGCCGCGGAGTCCGTGCCGCTGGAGGAGATGAACGCGCACCTGACGTCCGTGGCCGACCCGGCGTGGCTGCGCAAGGCGCGGGTGGCCGAGGACCTGTTCGCGTACCTGGTCGTGGAGCGGGCACTGGTCCCCGCCGAGTGGATCAAGGCGCTGGCGGAATGGTCCGAGGCGCGCGGCTGGACGGTCTCGCTCCAGGGCCGGAAGATCTACGCCGTCCCGCGGCCGCTGACCAAGAGCGCGGCCATGCACGAGGTGGCCCGGCGCACGGGGGCCACGAGCACCCTGGCCGCCGGCGACTCGCTGCTGGACGCGGACCTGCTGCTCGCGGCGGACACGGCCTGGCGGCCGGGCCACGGCGAACTGGCCGACGCCGACTGGACGGCGCCGCACGTGACGGCGCTGGCCCAGGCGGGCGTACTGGCCGGCGAGGAGATCGTGCGCGCGTTCACCCGCGAAGTCGCGCGACTCGTCACGCACGCCGCCTGACCTTGGGCACACTGGCCCCATGACCAAGGGCAACAGCACGAAGATCACGGACGAGCTCTACCAGTACGTCCTCGCGCACAACCCCCCGCTGGACGAGGTCCAGCGGGGGCTGGTGGCGACCACGTACGAGGTGTTCCCGGAGACGGCCGGAATGCAGTCGGCGCAGGAGCAGGGGCCGCTGCTGGCCTTCCTGGTCCGGCTGACCGGCGCCCGGCACATCGTGGAGATCGGCACCTTCACCGGCTTCTCCTCCCTGTCCATGGCCCAGGCCATGCCGGCGGACGGACGCCTCATCGCGTGCGACGTCTCGGAGGAGTGGACGGCGTACGCGCGCGAGGCCTGGGCGAAGGCCGGGGTCGCTGACCGCATCGACCTGCGGATCGCGCCCGCGATCGAGACGCTGCGCGCGATGCCGGCCGAGCCGCACATCGACCTGGCGTACATGGACGCGGACAAGCAGAGCCAGATCGCCTACTGGGAGGAGCTCGTGCCCCGGCTGCGCCCGGGCGCGCTGCTCGTCACGGACAACACGCTGTACCACGGCCAGGTGCTGGACCCGGCGGCCACCGGTGGGGCGGCGGGGGTCCAGGCCTACAACGACCACGTCGCCGCGGACCCCCGCATGGAATCGGTGCTGCTGGCGATCTCCGACGGCATCACCCTGTCCCGCAAGCGCTAGCCGCAGCCGCCCCCACCACAGCAGCCTCCGCCGCCACCCCCCATGGGCGCGGCGGGGGCCGCACTGGTCCCGCCGACGGCGACGGCGGAGAGCAGCCTGACGGTATCGGCGTGCCCGGCGGGACAGTCGGCGGGCGCGGAGGACTCGGCCATGGGCCGGCTGACCTCGAAGGTGTCTTCGCAGGTCCGGCAGCGGAATTCATAACGGGGCATGCGGACAGGCTACGCAGTGGACCCCCGGCCGGGAACCGCTACCGCGCCGTAGGGAGGCTTCGGCCGTCGTGGGTGCGGACGTGCGGGGCCGAGAGGGAGAGGGCGTCGAGGAGGCGGTCGGCGTAGACCTCGGACATGCGGGCGGTGATCTCCTCAGGGGTGAGCCAGGCGACCGAGGTGCACTCCTCGGCATCGAGGCGCAGGCCTACGCCGGCCTGCCGACGGGCCTCCGGTTCGCCGTACGTGGTGCCCGCTGCTCCCGAGCCGCCTGCTCGGGGTGGCGGGCACGCCAGTACGGGTTGTCGTGCGGCAGGGCGCTGCCCACCCGCCCGTACATCCCGAACCACATCAGCATCACGCCCACCACGAAGCTGAACAGCACGTTGGGCATGTGGAAGGCCAGGAAGTTCATCTTCGTGTCGAGCAGCGCGAGGTTCACGAACCCGCTCGCGATGAACAGCACGCCCAGCACGATGTTGAGCGTCGAGGCGAAGCTGCCGCCGATGACCATCCCGGCGAACAGCAGCAGCCCGAAGCAGATCGACAGCACGCTCAGCGCGCCGTTGGTGTTCAGCGCCAGCACCGTGTCCCCGCCGGTGTCGAAGAAGCCGATCCGGTCGATGAGCCCCAGGATCCCGAAGACCACCAGCAGCAGCCCGGTCAGGCCGGCGCCCACCCGGTAGACCTTGCTGAGCCGGTGATCGCTGGGCAGGTGCTCGTCGAGGCGCGCGTTGACGGGACGCATCAGGCGGTGCAGGATCCCCGGCGAGCTCCGGGGCGGCGACGCCGTCGCGTACGGCTCGTGGGCCACGTAGGGCGCGTAGTGCTCATGGGGTTCGTGACACCCGTAGAGCGCGTGGGGCGCGTAAGGCTCCTGCGTCTTCTGCGGCTCCTGCGGCCTGTGTGAAGGCTGGGCGGCCATGGCGCCCTCCTCTGCTCCGGGTTGGCCCCTCCAGCATCCGCCGATGCCCCCACCCCGACAAGTCCGGCCTCCCGGCCGGAGGCTGGTCAGCCGTGGCCGCGCTCGGTCCGGATGTCCGTCACGACCCGCTGCACGGAGGACCGTACGGCCTCCATCTCCTGGAGGAAGGCCCAATAGTCGGGGTGGCGGTCCTCCAGCGCGGCCAGCGCCCGGGCCACCCGCGCCACCGCGTCGTCCAGCGGGCGCGCGTGCCGGTCCTCGGGGACCGTGCGGCCCTCCATCGCCAGGCGCTGCGCGTCCCGGATCGCGAACCGGGTCCGCTGCACCTCCGCCTGCGGATCCCGTGCCACCGCCTCCAGCCGCGTCAGCCGGTCCTGCGCCGCCGACACCGCCTCGTCGGTGGCGTCCAGCGCAGCCCGTACCACCTCGACCAGGGCCGCCACGACGGCCCACTGCTGCAGGTCGCGCGCCCGGCCGGCCTCCGCGAGCCGGTCCTCCGCCTGCGCGACGTCCCGTACCGCCTGCTCCGGGACGTGCTGGAGGTCCTGCCAGCAGGCCGCGCTGAAACGCCGGCGCAGCTCGCTGAGCACCGGATCCACCCGGTCCGCCCGGTTGCGCAGGGCCTGCGCCCGGGTCCGCAGGCTCACCAGCCGCCGGTCGAACTCCGCGGCCCGCTCCGGGAGCCGCGCCGCCTCGGCCCGTATCGCCTCGGCGTCGCGCAGGATCCGGTCGGCCCGCTGCACGGTCTCCTGTACGCCGTGCTGCGCGGCGCCCTGGTTCAGCTTGGTCAGCTCCGGCCCGAGCGCGGCCAGCCGGGCGGCCAGATCATCGGCCCGGATCCCCTTGCCGCGCACCTCGTCCAGTGCCGTGCTCGCCGCGAGCAGCGCGGCCCTGGCCCGCTCCCGGGCGGGCGCCACCCGGGCCAGCTGCGTCTCGGCCCGGTCCAGCAGCGGCTGCAGCCCCTGCGCGAACCGGTCGAGCTCGCCCTTGACCCGGACCAGCTCCTCCTTGGCCCGCGTCAGCTCGTCCCGGGCGCGCGTCGCGGCGGACGCCTCCAGCTCCACCCGATCGAGATCGTGTGCGTCGACGGCATTGATGTAGACGTGACTCACCTGGTCGATGCGCTGCCCGAGCGCGGCGAACCCCTCACCCACCCGGCGCGCCTCCGGCGAGCCGTCCGCGGCCGCGATCGTCTCGATCGAGATCCGCAGATCCCGCTGCGCGGAGTCCAGCTCGTAGAACGCCGCCGCCGCGGCGTCCTTCGCCGCCTGAGCATCCGCCCGCCGACTCTCGTCCCGCCCGCCGCCGAACCACCGCCGGGGTGCCGTCGTCACAGTCGCCTCTCCCGTACCCGGTCCGTCCGCAATTCCCCTGCCCCGGTCCATTCTCCCCCACGGGAACGGGTTTGCGTGGGGGGTGCGCGCTGCATGTAGGCTGTCCACTCATCCACGGGTGCGTAGCTCAGGGGTAGAGCGCTGCTCTTACAAAGCAGATGTCGGCGGTTCGAAACCGTCCGCGCCCACCAGCAAAAAGGCCCCCCGCCGATCATGGCGGGGGGCCTTTTTGCATCCACATCTGACATCAACGGGAGCGGATTGGGATCGCCTCCCGCCTCCTGAGCAGCCGGTCCATGTGCCCGATGGCCTCGCGCTGCGTGTCCTGCACGACGTGCGCGTAGACGTTCATGGTGACGGCGATCTGGGAGTGCCCGAGGATCTCCATCACGACCCGGGGCGGCACGCCGGCGGCGGTCAGCAGCGTCGCGGTCCCGTGCCGCGCATCATGCAGCCGGATGACCCTGAGACCCGCGTCCTTGGCCACCCGAGTGAAGGACCGATAGACGTTCCGCGGTTCGATGGGCCGCCCGGTCCTGGTGGTGAAGACGTACCCGGTCTCCTCCCACTTCTCCCCGGCCTTGGCCCGCGCCTCAGCCTGCTGCATCCGCTGCCAGCGCAGGGGAGCGACACAGATCCCGGGCAGGGGGAGCGTCTGCCGGCGCCGCTTGCCCTTGGGGCCGTCCTCGTAGGCTTCGCCCCCAACGCGCTGCCGCTGTGTGCGCACCCGGATCTCCCGCTTCTCCAGGTCCACGTTCTCCCACCGCAGACCGACGATCTCACCCCGCCGGAAGCCGAGCGCGATGGCCAGCACGAAGGCGGCGAACAGCGGGTCCTTGCGGCCGGCGGCGAGGAAGTCCAACGTCTCCTGGAGGCTCCACGGCGACAGCTCCCGAGGCGGTGGCAGATGCAGCCGTGCGAGAGACCAAGGAAGAGACCGACTCGATGTCGAGGTCACGGGACTGGTCGGCTTGTACACCAACCCTCACCACGTCATGGCCTATGACGACCGGGAGGTGCGCCAGCAATTCTCGATCTGCTTCTCTCAGCGTCTGGACGAGATGAACATCCCCCCGTCCATGAGGATGCGCATCGACCACGGGCTGGCCGGCCGAACCGAGCCCTACATCGGCTGATCGCTCAGGCGGTCAAGGGCGCGATGGACGGCACCGGCGAGGTAAGGACGCGCTGTGCTGATCGCCATATGGACTTCGCTACCCGGCTCGTACCGGACGAGGGATCTCGTCAATGTGTTCATCGAAGGCGAGGCGCTGCCCGGCCGGGCCCGTGGTCATGTCGGAGTAGATCAGCGCGTCCAACAGGGCTGAATCTTCCCGCTCGTAGACGGCAAGGTGCGCGGACAGCCCCCGCTGCTCTGCCTCATAGGCAGCCCCCGAGTGATGAGCGACAAGTCGCACAAGCCGGGAGGTGGCTCCGAGCGTTTCCAGGTGCCGAGCCCCATCGAGCTGACGGAAACCGGTGTCGCGGAGCTCTGGTGCGTAGCCGATATCGTGCAGCCATGCGGCAGCGACGAGGAGATCCCTCTCCTGCTCCGGAACGGCCGGCGTTGCTTTTCTCGCACGCTCCGCCACGGTCTGGGTGTGAAGCCAGCGGTTGCCGAGCGGCGGCAAGAACGATTCGGCCAGCCCGGGGGCCCCTTCGGGGCTCTCCAACATCGATGAAGGCACAGCTGGCACCGTAGCCCAGCACACCGACGACTGGCAGCCCAGACCGACGACGAGCACCGGGTGGAGCGGGGTCAAAGTTTCCCTACTTCATCAAGGGCGCTTCCGCCGCCAAGGCGGCGTCGCGCGCCCGTCGCCCCGGGCCTGCGCTCCTGTCTGCGCCCCGCTCCAGCCCGGGACGCCGGCCGCGCGCCAATGGCTAAGGACTTGATGGGCTGGATGAGCCCCGCCTGATCGGTGAGCTGTCCGTCAGGACTGCTGCCTCCGGCGGGGGCGCTCTGACTCTGGGATGCGGGGGCCAGTCGTGCGGCCGCGGCTCCGTTGTGGTTCGGGATGACAGCGGGGCAGATTGTGGCTGGGCCAGCCATTCAGCTCCACGTGGCGGGCCGCAAGCCGGCCAGGCTATCGACCAAGCCACTCCATCGACATACACCCGCCGTGGCGGCCCACCCTGAAACTAAAGCATCGAGGTTAGATCGTTCATCGCCTCAACACAGTTCTGCCTGTATTCCTCGTGCACGGAAACACGATGTCCCATTACATCCAACCGTCCAGCCTGGAGCGCGTACAGCGGGCAGCCACGAGCGAAGGCAACCACGCCGGTCGTCTGGAAGTCTCGGATGTCGACCACGCCGTCATTCGGGTCATCGAAGGTGAAGATCTCCGGGTTGCTGTAGAGCAGTTTGGCCACGTCCTCGTCGATGGAACGAAGCACCGCCGCATAAGCCGACGCCGGCCCCATGTACTGCGTGAGACGGTTCTTCGCGATCGCATGCACCTGGGGGAGCGTGCGCTCAGCCGCCTTCAATCGCGTCGCGAAGGCGTAGGTGGCATAGATGTCGGACGGCAGTTTCAGTCCGTAGACGAGCGAGAAGGCGTTCTGGATTGCTCGCCGCGAAGAGTCATCTGCCATCACCGGCAGAATCAGACGGTCCACTGCCGACAAAGCGATCTGAGTGTAGATCGAGAAGCTCGGGTTGCAGTCGACGAAGATGGCGTCGTACTGGTCTTTGATGGGATCCAGAAGGTCTCGAATCCAGTCGACAACCGCCAGCCAGGCGTTGGTCCCAGGGATCTGGTTGTTCGCCAGCGTAGAAATCGCGTTCGCCTGGAGCTCCAGGAGCGGGTCGCCACAGACCAGGTCAATGTTTCCGGGAACTGCCGGGTTGTAGTGGCTGGGTCGCGTGATGAAATCCGTGGGGGACAGGTTGGGCGGAGAGTAAGGGGACGGCAGCCTCTGCTGGAAGTATCCGCCGATCGTGGCCCGCGGGATCTCGCCCTGCCTAGCCAGCAGTTTGGCGCTGCCGTCGTTGGCGAGCCCCCCAAGGAAGAGCTCGGAGAGATTGGCCTGCGGGCAGACGTCGATTGCGAGGATGCGCTCTTCGGGGTGCTGGTGCGCGTAGAAGCAGATGGACTGGAAACACAGGCTGGTCTTGCCCGTGCCCCCCTTGTTGTTCCAGAAGGCATACACGGTCACGGCGACTCCTTCGAACGTCTATTGAGGACATTCTAGCGTCATTTTTGGACACTGTCTCGTCGGGGGCGTACGTTCCCACGTCTCGATCGTCCGTCGGCTGGATGGGGTCGGAGCTTTAGCGACTTCGCCCCACAGCCCAGGCCAACCTCAACATCCCCCCTAGCGCCGTGCCCTCTACATGCCCGATCCGGCAGCGACGGGCGGGGGGCAACGGGGAACCGCAGTGAAGATTCCAGAAAGACGCAGTTCGGCGACTTGCCAGGTCAGGCGGTAGGTGCGTACGCGATCTTCCAAACTTGTGCTTCCGAGCGCGCGCAGCGTGAACTGTGCGCCTGAGCAGCTCTCAGGTCCGGGCCAGTGAGGACCGAATAGCAGCCATGAGCTTCTGGCGGACCTCCCGGAAGGCGCGTCGTACCTGCGCACACTCAGGATCGTCGCGAGTATGGCCAGCGACCACCGTGTCCCGGTAGAGGAGCAGCTGGTAGGCGGCATCGCCAGCCAACTGGGCGACCTCGGGCGTCGCCAGTAGCTCCAGTTGGTACTGCTTCGAGTGCACGCCGTGGGCCAGGATGCTCGCGCGGGCGAGCTGGCTCCGTTCATCCGCTGGTAGGTGCTCGGAGCGGCTGGCATCACTTATGGCGTCGCGCGCCTCGGTGAGCGCCTCCAGGAACTGGGCTGACACCGTGCGTAGGGTCTCCCTGTCGAGCTCGCCCGTGTCGCGTCGCCAACGCAGTCGGTCTGTGGCGAGCGTGCTGCCCACTCCGATGACCGCACCCAGCACCGTGGCGACTAGCGATGTCCATTCCATGGGTCGGGAGACTACGGCTCTGCCGAGTCTGGCGGCAGAGCTCTCGCGAGTCTTCCTGCTGACGCGCAGCGTGCGGTGTCTGCGGAATGCTGTGCTCCGGTGACTAGGTGTGGACACGGCGTTTCCGGAAGCGCTCATAGACGGCTACGGCCCTGGCCAGGGCCACAGTGGACCTGAAGCACACGAGTTCTTCTAACCTCTCGGCCAGCCGCTACAGGCAGAGCGAGCCCGGCTGACCGCGCGGACTATTTGTGGACCGGCCGGACGTGGCAGACCGCTTCTAGGCTCTTGACCTGCTTACACACCTGAGACGCACGGGGCCTGGGGAGCCGTGTGCTCCACTGCGCTCCTGTTCGCGCCTTCCCGGCCCGTGTGGAGGGCAGGACGATGCCGGGGTCTGTATGGCTGCGCAGGAGAGGGGGAGGGGAGTGACTCAGCCGAAGTGTGGGGCTCCTACGGAGACTGGAGGGCGGTGCAAGAGGCCGGCAGATGTGGGCTCTGGCCAGTGCTTCAAGCATCAGGGGGCTTGGACAGCTAAGGCGCGGGTGCAGCGCAAGAAGAAGGAAGCCGCGGCGAAGATGCAGGAGCTCCGGAGGAAGAAGTGGTCCTGGTGGTGACCGGCTCCTGACATCCATGCCTGACATCAACACGGGTGGTCGACGGCGATCCCAAGCGGGCGAGCAGGACTAGTGGGTCCTGGGCTTGACCGGTCAGGGGCGGGTGCTGGGCGAGCTTACAAAGCAGATGTCGGCGGTTCGAAACCGTCCGCGCCCACCAGTGGAAAGACCCCCCGCCGATCATGGCGGGGGGTCTTTTGCATCCGGATCGGGCCTCAACGCGGGCGGTGGTGCCCGCGGGAGCGGAGCGGAGCAGCGGAGCCCTGTCGTGGTGGTGGGTGGTGCTGCGCCCGGCTCCGAGGGCTTGGCGATGGGCGGCATGATGGCCTGCGTGACGAACAGTGCAGACCTGCATCCTGACCGGATACCGGGGTACGACGGCGGCCCCCTCACGCATGGGGTGGGGTTCCTGGAGGAGCCCTTGTTCTGGCTTGGACACCTCTACTCGTGTGTCCATTCCGAGGAAGCCGAGGAACTGCTCTTCGGCGCTGACTACGACGCGGCGGGCGAGTTCCAACGGCGGTTGTGGGAGCAGGCCAAGTGGCCGGCGTTCACCATCCCCCTTGCCGGGGATCACCGTCTCCACGTCGTCTATCGCACCTTCGCGGACGAGGCCGGCACCGACTACCTCCTCCACCACCCCGACTGGGAGGCGGCCGAGCACCTCGCCCAGGACGACGGGCACTTCATGGGGCCGGGCCTGTCCTGGCCCGAGCTGGTGGCCGCCGCGGACAACGCGCTGCCCGGCGGGAGCACCACCGACCCGCATGCCCGGCTGCTCCTCCTGCTTCCCGCGCTGGGTGACGACGAACTGCCCGACGATGCCGTGGACCGGCTGACGGCCGCGCTGCGCGCTCGTTCGGGCGTGGAGGACCCCGAGGCCCTCGGAGTCATCCTCCTGGACGGTCAGGGGGCGCCGGGCCCCGCACGCTGGACGACGGACGGCCGCGGTTGCGCCGTCAACGACGGCGCGTACTCCTTCCGCAACCCCGCCAACCCCTTCGCGTGGCCGGCCGATCGACTGTCCCGCGTGGCCGCCGCGCTGGCCCCCTGACCTGTGCGAGCCCCCTCGGGAGGGCGTTCACGGCGAGGCACCGTGGATGTCGGAGGTTCGTGGTCGTGCGTGCCCGCCAGTGACGAGGCCTCCGACCGATCTTGGGCGGGGGCCTTCGCGTCCCGGAGCGGGATAGTGGGGGTATGTGCCGATCGATTAAGACGTTGCGTCCGCCCGCCATTCCGGAGAAGGCGACCGAGGAGGAGATTCGGGCCGCCGCCTTGCAGTACGTGCGGAAGGTGTCCGGCTTCAGGGCGCCCGCCGCGCACAACCAGGAGGTCTTCGACGCCGCCGTCGACGCGGTCGCGGAGGCTACGCGGGACCTGCTGGAGGGGCTGCGGGTGAGGGGTGCGGGGGCGGCCGTGTCCGCTGGGTGAGGGCCGGGCCGGCGGTCAGGCGGCTGCCGGGACGGCGCTCTCCTCCAGGGGTACCACCGCGACCGGGCAGCCGGTGTGGAGCAGTACCGCGTGGGTGACGGAGCCCAGGCGCGGGGCGAGCGGGCGCTTGCGGTGGCGGCCGATGACCATCAGGTCCGCGGCCTGGGAAGCGGCGACCAGATGGCCGGCCGCATCGCCGGGCGCCGACGGCTGCTCGATCTCCACCTCCGGGAACCGCTCGGCGTACGGACGCAGGTGTACGGCTGCCAGGGCCGCGACCTCGTGGGCGTTTCCGGTCTCCTCGTGCGCGGCGGCCGAGCCGATGGCGCCGGCCGCGGTGAAGGTCCGGCCGGGCCAGGCGTGCGCGACGACGACCTGGAGCCGGGCCCCGCGCTGTTGAGGCCGAGTACGACCTGCCCGTACGGGTCGTGCAGCGGCGGCTCGGCGCGCGGGACCACCACCACGGGGCAGGCGGCCTGGCCGGCGCAGGCGATGCCGTTCGAGCCGAGGAGCAGGCCGGCGAAGCCGCCGCGGCCGCGCGATCCGAGGACCATCACCTGGGCGTCCTCGCCCAGCCGGGGCAGTACCCGGTCGGGTGCGCCGGGGTACGAGGCGTACTCGATCGGAGGGAGTCCGGCGCGGCCGTCGAGGGCCTCGCGGACCCGGACCAGTACGGGATCGTCGTCGAGGCCCGGCTCGGCGAAGCCGCCGGACAGGGCTGCGCCGATGGTGTTCATGGAGAGGCGGGCGTGCACGATCCGCAGCGGGGCTCCGGCCATCAGGGCCTGGGAGACGGCCCATTCCAGGGCCCGGTTGCCGTTCGCGGAACCGTCGACGGCGGCGATCACGGGGCGCGGGCTCTGGTCCATGGCGGGCTCCTCGGGGGCAGCGGTGCGTGGACTCAGCCTTGCGGGAGGGAGCTCCCGGCGGGAGTGGGGAAAGTCTCGAACGGGGCGGGACCATCGGCCACTCCCGTGCCGGCGGCTCGGAGCGGGCGGGGGGCGTCGGGTCGGCTCAGGAGGCGTGGCCCGTACGGCGGCGCAGGATCCAGGCACCGGCGCCCAGCGCGCCGGCCACGAGGGCGCCGCCGATGGCGATCTGGCCCGGGCTCATGGAGCCGACGCTGCCGCCGAGTCCACCACGGGCGGCGCCCGGGGTGATGTTCAGCGCCACCGTGACGCGCTCGCCGCCGGGGCCGCCGCACTCGAAGGTGACGGGATGCGAGCCGGCGCTGACGTTCCGGGAGACGGTGGCGGAGCCGAAGAGGTTGGTGGCCTCGGCGTTGCCGGGGGTCAGCCATACGTCGCCGAAGGCGCGGGAGGTGGCCTTGCCGGTGCGGGTGCCGCAGCCGGTGACGTTGAGGCTGACCCGGCCCCCGGGGGCGACGTTGGTGGGGGAGACGCTGCCGGAGGGCTGGGCCTGGGCGAGGGTCGGCGGCGCGGCCGCGGCGAAGGCGACGGTCGCGGCGGCGACGGCCAGCAGGCGGGGGAGGGGACGGTACCGGCGGGGGCTGCGGGGACTGTGCGGGCTGTGGGGGGTGGTGGCGGGCATGGAGAGGACTCCTCGGGCTCCGGGAACGGCGCGGCGCGGATTCTGCTGCGCGCCGTTCTCTGGACGCTAGGAGCCCGGCGCGGCCGCGGCGATCGCTGCCGGGTGAACGGGTGAGCGACTGCTCCGCTTGGGGGAGGGGCGAGGGTGGGCGCGCCGGCCCGGAGGTACGGGCTGACCGGAGCCTGTGTCGGGACGGAGCCTGCGTGAGGACGGAGCCTGTGTCGGGACGGAGCCTGTCTCGGGGCGAAGCCTGCGTCGGGACGGGAGCCTGCGTCGGGACGGGGTGAGCGTGGTCTCGCGGGGGCGTGGGTAGCCGGAGGGGCCTCAAGGTGGGGCTGGGTGGCTGGGTGGGCTTGGGGAGCCGTGGGGGTGGGGTTGGGCGGGGGTGCCAGTGTGGGTGTGGCGGGGGTGGGGTCAGGCGGTGGGGGCGGGGGTGGGGCGGCGGATTACGAAGGCTGCCAGGGAGCCGGCTGCGAAGAGGGCGATCAGGGAGATCGCGCTGCCGAGCCAGGTGGTGCCCAGCCATTGGGTGCCGAAGTAGCCGAGGGCGATGCTGTAGCCGGCCCACGCGATGGCGGCCAGGAGCGACCAGGGCAGGAACTCCCGGACCTTGCGGTGGGTCTTGCCCGCGCCGAGGGAGACCACCGAGCGGCCGGCCGGGGCGAAGCGGGCGACCACCACCAGGGCGCCGCCGCCGCGCGCGAGGGCGACGGCGAGGCGCTCGTGCGCCCGGGTGAGCCGGCGGGAACGGGCGATGGCCCGGTCGAGCCGGGCCCCACCCCGCCGGGCCAGGCGGTACGCGGCCATGTCGCCCAGTACCGAGGCGGTGACGGCCGTTGCCAAGAGGGCCAGGATGTCCGGCACCTGGGACTGCACGGGCACGGGCCCCGCGGCCGCTGCCGCCGCGGCGGCAGCGGCGGTGACCACCAGTACCCCGCTCGGCAGCACCGGCAGGAACACGTCGAGCAGGATGGACAGCGCCACGAGGGCGTAGATCCACGGACTCGAAGTCAGCGAGCCCAGAGTCTCAAGCAAAACGGGACTCCCCAGTCCGGTTGACGTGCCTCGGCGTGAGGCGCCGCGACGTCGCGGGGGAGCGGCAGGGGCGGCTGACAGCGGAACAGCGTACGCCGGGTGTCCGCGGACCGGACGCCCGGGGCGGTGCTCCGGTGCGACGGGGCCGCCCCGCCACGCGTCAGTGGGGAGGCGTGAGGTCGCGGTCCAGCACCGTCACGAGGCGGGGGCCCTTGCGGGCCTGGTCCAGGCGCAGCCGTGCGGAGCGCCCCGACAGCGCGAGCGTCATGAGCTGGTTGCCGAAGAACGGGCCGCCCGTACGCCGCCAGCTCAGCGGAGGCCTGCCCGTCCGGCCGTGCCGGGAGAAGCCCCGGCCCAGCCACCGGCCCAGCCGCGACCAGCCCAGCCGGAAGCCCCATTTCACGGCCGTGTGGATGGAGTTGTGGACCGGGGAGCAGGTCAGCTGGAAGACCTGCGCCGTGCTCGGTATTCGGGGTTCCGCCACGTACGCGTGGTGCACGTCTCCCGAGAGCACGCACACCGTCGCCGGCGCCCGGGGGCCCGTGCCCACCTCCTCGATCAGGTCGCTGAGCATCGCGAAGGAAGCCGGGAACGCCGCCCAGTGCTCGAGGTCGCTCCGGCGGCGCAGGTTCTCGCCGATCCGGGCCCATCTCGGGCCCCGCTCCCCGCGGCACAGCGCGGCATTCCACACCTCCGCGTCGTGCACGAGCGGGGGCATCAGCCAGGGCAGTGACGAGCCGATGAGGAGGTGGTCGTAACCCCCGTGTCCGGTCAGGGCGTTCTCCCGGAGCCACTGCTGCTCCGTCGGGTCGAGCATGGCCCGCCCGTCCTCGGCGAGCACCCGGGCGGCCCGGGTGTCCACCATCAGCAGCCGGGACCGGCCGAAGTCGCGCCGGTAGCTCCAGCGCGCCGTGGCCGGGTCGGCGTCCGCCGAGGTGGCGAAGGCCCGTAGCGCGTCGGTGCCGTCGGGGGTCGCCTGGACCGCCTCGAAGACGGGATCGGCCGCCAGTTCGGCGGGGGAGAGGTTCCCGAGGTGCTGGTACACCCAGTACGACATGAGGCCGCTGACCACCCGCTCCTGCCACCACGGGGTGGCACGCATCTCCGCCAGCCACGCGGCGCTGGTGTTCCAGTCGTCGATGACGTCGTGGTCGTCGAACATGTGCAGGCTCGGGACGGTGGAGAGCAGCCAGCGGATCTCCGGATCGAGCCAGGACTCGTAGTAGAGCCGGGTGTACTCCTCGAAGTCCGCGACCTGGGCGCCGGGGGCCTCGCGGAGGTCCCGCCGGGCCGCCAGCCACCGGCGGGTGGAGCGGGAGAGGTGGTCCGCGTACACCTGGTCGCCGAGGAGGAGCAGGACGTCGGGCCGCACCGCCTCCGGGTCGGCGGCCAGATCGGCGGCGAGGGTGTCGAGGGCGTCGGGGCCGTGCGGTCCGCGCCGGTCGGCCGGCGGGGCGGCCTGGCGGCAGGAGCCGAAGGTCAGGCGCAGGTCGGGAGCGGTCGTGGAGCCGGGCCGTCGCGCGGGCGGGGTGGTGATGGTGCTCGCGGGGAACGGGCTGTCGGGCAGCGGCCAGACCCGGAGACCGTCGAGGAGGACCTCGTAGCCCGTGGTGGAGTCCGGGGTGAGGCCGGTGACGGTGATCAGGGCGTAGTGGTGGCCGGCTATCTGGAAGGTGTGGACGCTCCCGCCGGAGCCGTCGGCGCAGCGCACCTCGGCGGTGCACGGGCGGTCCGCCTCGATCCACACTGTGGCGGAGCCGCCCGTGTCCCAGTCGACGTGGCGCAGCAGCGGTCCCAGGCGCAATGTCCCCATGCAACTCCCCCTCCTTCGTCCGGCATTGCCGTTCGATCACCGTACGACGGGAAGGGGGTGGTCCACCTCCCCCTGGCGGGGGAAAGATCTTTGGCCAGGGGTGGGGGCGTGTGGGTGACCCGGGGGTGTGGGCGCGGGGGGTGTCAGCAGGCGTTGAGGATGTTGACCAGGGCCGTCTTCTCGGTCGAGTCCATGCTCAGGGCCCAGTACTGCTTGACCTGGACCCACATGCGCGCGTACGTGCAGCGGTAGGCGGTGCGCGGCGGCAGCCACTTGCCGGGGTCGAGGTCGCCCTTCGCCTGGTTCACGTTGTCGGTCACCGCGATGAGCTGGGGGCGGGTGAGGTCGTTGGCGAACTGCTGGCGCTTGGCGGTGGTCCAGGAGTTGGCGCCGGAACGCCAGGCTTCGGCGAGCGGGACCATGTGGTCGATGTCGATGTCGGAGGCGGCCGTCCAGGTGGCGCCGTCGTACTCGGAGTACCAACTGCCGCTGACGGCCGCGCAGGCGGAGTCCTGGACCACGCCCGAACCGTCGCGCTTGAGGACGGTCTCGCGGGTGTTGCAGGTGCCGGAGACGGTGCTCCAGTGGGGGAAGAGGTCGCGGCTGTAACCGGTGGTGGAGCCTTCGGTCTTCGGGGTGACCGTGGCGAGGTAGGAGCGGGCGGCCGCGGCGCTGATGGGGGTGGGAGGGGAGGCGGCGGCGGTGGGGGCGGCGAGGAGGGTGGTCAGCGAGGCGGCCGCGAGTATGGAGGCGAGCGCGCCGAGTCGACGCGCGTAGACGGAGGGCGTGGAGGACATGTAGGGCTCCTGGGAGGGGGAGGGGCGGGTCCGGCGAGCGGGGTGGGTGGGTGGTGGGGTGGCGGGGTGGGTGAGCTGTGGGGCGTGGCCATGCTGGCCGCGCCGGGTTTCGCGGGGGTGGGCGTGAGGTGACAGTTTGAAGGCATGAGCATGTCATGGCGAGGTGGGTGACGGCTCTCGGGATGGGGGAGTTGGGGGTTTGGGCCGGGTTGGGCGGAATGGGGTCAGTGTCCCGGCCCGCTGGTGAACGTTCTCGAGGCGCTGCCGCTGCCGCTGCCGCTGCCGCTGCCGCTGCCGCTGCCGCTGCGCCGGCGCTTTCGGTTGGGGCGCCGGCGGCGGGCATGGCGACGGCGCCGCGCCCGGTCGTTCCGGGAGCGGCGCCGTGATCCGGAATCAGAGTCCGGCGGTGAAGGGGCTGTTGTGGACGGCGTTGGAGCCGTAAGTGGTCCGGTCCTTGCGCAGCTGCTCGGTGCGTTCCAGCTCGATCAGCAGTCCGTCCGCCGATTTCGTGCGGCGGCGCCTTTCCCTGCGCATCACTTTGGCGACGGCGTACAACCCGGTGATCCCCATCAGGGCGAAGAGGGCGATCAGTTCGGTCATGGCATTTCCCCCGAGGTTCTGTGGGTCCGTGGCCCCGTGCGCCGTGTTCCACCTGTGCATTCCGGTGATTCGATGCGCCACGGTCGACCGTACCTCGCGTTGTCGGACCCGCCTGCGAGGGTGAGGCCATGGAGACCACGCTGCAACTGACCATCGACTGCGCCGATCCGCGGGTGATGGTGACGTTCTGGACCGAAGCGCTGGGCTACGTACCGGAGCCGGCGCCGGACGGGCACGCGACCTGGCGCGCGTACTGGGAGGGCATGGGGGTGCCCGCGGAGGAGCTGCCCGAAGGGGTGGGGGAAGTGCCGGAGTCGATCGTGGATCCGTCCGGGTGGGGGCCCCGTGTGTGGTTCCAGCAGGTTCCGGAGCCCAAGGCCGGCAAGAACCGGGTGCACTTGGACCTGAAGGTCAGCGGTGGGCGCGGTGTTCCGATGGAGCTCCGGACGCGGAGGGTCGACGACACGGTGGCCCGGCTCACCGGCGCGGGGGCGACGGTGCTGCGCGTGCTGGACGAGTTGGAGACGCACTATGCGGTGGTGCTGCAGGACCCCGAGGGGAACGAGTTCTGCGTGGCCTGAACCGGCCACGGGCCGGGCCTGGGCTGCCTGGGCTGCCTGGGCAGGTCACCCGGGTCGGCCGCGGAGAGCCGTGCCCTGCCCGGTGCCGGGGGCTGCGGCCATCCGCTCGGGAGCCGGGCCGGGGGCGAGGAGCATGCGCGGGGCGCGATGGCCCGAGGCCCCTGCGGCCTCGCTGACCCGGCCGTCCGTCGGGAGGGCCGTGCGGTCGCAGAGAGCCGGTCCGGTCGCGGAGAGCCGGTCCGTGCGTGCGGAACGGGATGCGGGCGATCGAGAACGTCCCGCCGCCCGGCCAGGCCATGTCGCCTGTCGGGCCGTCCGGGTCAGGCCGCCTGTCGGGCCGTCCGGGTCAGGCCGCCTGTCGGGCCGTCCGGGTCAGGCCGTCTGGAGGGTGAGGGTGATCGAGCCGTCGGGGGAGGCGGTGACGGCGACGGCGGTCAGGTCCAGGACGTGGGCGGTCGGGCCGTGGGCTGCGGCGCGGGGGCCGACGCCGACGACCCGCATGCCCGCGGCCTGGCCCGCGGCGATGCCGGCGGCCGAGTCTTCGAAGACGATGCAGTCGGCCGGGTCCACGCCGAGGGCGGCGGCGCCCATCAGGAAGCCCTCGGGGTCGGGCTTGCTGGCCTGTACGGACTCGGCGGTGACCCGGATCTCGGGCATCGGCAGGGCGGCGGCCGTCATCCGGGCCGTGGCCAGGGCCGCGTCGGCGGAGGTGACCAGGGCGTGCGGCAGGGTGCTGAGGGCGGCCATGAAGGCGGGAGCGCCGCCGATCGGGACGACGCCCTCGGTGTCGGCGGTCTCGCGGGCGAGCATCACCGCGTTCTCGGCGAGGTTCTCCTCCATCGGGCGGTCCGGGAGGAGGATCGCCATCGTGGCGTAGCCCTGGCGGCCGTGGACCACCTTGAGGGCTTCCTCCGGATCCAGGCCGTGGGCGACGGCCCAGTCGTACCAGCAGCGCTCGACCACCGCGTCCGAGTTGACGATGGTGCCGTCCATGTCCAGGAGCAGTGCCTTGGCGGTCAGGACGGTGGGGGTGGTGGCGGTGGTGCTGGCCGGCATCGGAGAGGCTCCAGACGGGACGGGAAAGAGAACAAGTGGTTCCGTCCACCGGTCAGGGAGTGAGGACGGAACCACTTTGTTCCTGAACAATACAAAACGCGGAGGGGTGCTCGCCACCAGATGCGGTGTGTTCTATCCCTCCAATGCGCGACGGGTCGCCGGACCGTAGACGCCCCACGGGTCCTCGTCGATGCCGTTGTACGCCTGGAAGGTCGATACGGCCGATTCCGTACTGGTGCCGTACCGGCCGTCGTACCTCCCGTGGTAGATGCCCTGCGCCGCGAGCAGGCGCTGGAGCTTCCTCACCTCGGGGCCCGAATCCCCGTACCGGAGGGTCGGCGCGTGCGTCGGGGGCCGCGAGGTCGGCGCGGATGATCGGCTCGGGGTGGGCGACGGGGCGACCGAGGGGGTCGCCGTACGGCTCGGGGTGGGGGAGGCCGAGGGGGACGGGGAGGCGGACGCCGACCGGGAGGGGCTGGGGGAGGGTGACGGGGAGGGCGACGGCGACGGAGAGGGGCCGGTGCTCTCGGCGGGCGGTGACGGGGCGACCTGGGCGAGGCTGGTCAGGGGTGCGGAGGGCTTCGCGTCGACGAGGGTGGCCTCCGGTGAGGCGGAGCCCGAGACGGCCCGCAGCGCGATGACGGCCGCGCCGATCAGCACGACGGCGGCCGCGGCGGCGGGGAGCGCGGGTATGCGGCGCCGCGCGGGGCCGGACGGGTGCGGGCCGGACGGGTAAGGGCCGCCCGTGCGGTCCATGCCGTGTGTGCTGCCCGCGCCGCCCGTCCCGTATGCGCCGTGAGCCGGGCCGGCCGGGTCCTCCGCGTGGGCCGCGGGTGACCCGTACGGGCCGTGGGTCCCGGGCGCCGCGTAGGGCCCGTACGCCGGGACGGGGCGCAGCTGCATCGTTTCTTCGGGCGGGGACGCCACGGGTGTTCCGTACGGCGGAGTCCCGGCCCCCGTCGGGAGCGGCGCGGTGCGGGACGTGGAGGTGGGCGCACCCGGGTTCGCCGGGGTGCCTTCCGGGCCCGGTTGGGGCGCTGGGGTGCCTTCCGGGCCCGGGGGTGGCGGGGTGGCCGGGCGGGGTAGGGGTGGCGGGGTGGGGAGGGTGACGTAGGGGCGGACGCGCAGGGGTTGGAAGCCTGGTGCGCAGTCGCAGGCTCCTTCCGCCGTGCCGCAATCCGGACAGTGCTCAGTGCTCACTCGAATCCCTCCCCTGGCCGCTGCCTGCGATTATGCAGACCCCCGGTAACCCGCCCAACCCGCCCGAGAGGCCATAACGGGACACACCGCTCAGGATGGAGGAGTCGATCAGGCCCGAGGAGGAGCCGATGGTGCAGGACGTGACCACGGAGCCCGACCCGCGGAAGCGGACATCCGGCCCCAGCGCCGAACATGCCTCGCGTGAGGTGCTCGTTTCCATCGGCGCGCTGCTGCTGGGACTGCTCATCTCCTCGCTCGACCAGACGATCGTGTCGACGGCCCTGCCGACGATCGTCAGCGATCTCGGCGGGATGTCGCACCTGTCGTGGGTGGTCACGGCCTACATGCTCGCCTCGACGGCCGCCACTCCGCTGTGGGGCAAGCTCGGGGACCAGTACGGGCGCAAGAAGCTCTTCCAGTCCGCCATCGTGCTCTTCCTGATCGGGTCCGCCCTGTGCGGCCTGGCGCAGAACATGCCGCAGCTCATCGGCTTCCGCGCGCTCCAGGGACTGGGCGGCGGCGGGCTGATGGTGCTGTCGATGGCGATCGTCGGGGACATCGTCCCGCCGCGCGAACGCGGCAAGTACCAGGGGCTCTTCGGTGCGGTCTTCGGAGCCACCAGCGTGCTGGGTCCGCTGCTCGGCGGACTGTTCGTGGACCACCTGTCGTGGCGCTGGGTCTTCTACATCAATCTCCCCATCGGTCTCGTCGCCCTCGTCGTCATCGCCGCGGCCCTGAAGATCCCGGTGCGTTCCGAGAAGCACACGATCGACTACCTCGGCACCTTCCTCATCGCCTCCGTCGCGACCTGCCTGGTGCTCGTGGCCTCGCTCGGGGGCACCTGGGGCTGGAGCTCCCCGGAGATCCTCGGGCTCGCGGCACTCGGCATCGTCCTGCTGATCGCCTTCGTCATCGTCGAGCGGCGGGCCGTGGAGCCCGTGCTCCCGCTCAAGCTGTTCGGGATCCGGACCTTCACCCTCTGCTCGCTGATCAGCTTCATCGTCGGCTTCGCGATGTTCGGAGCGATGGTCTACCTGCCGACCTTCCTCCAGGTGGTCCAGGGTGTCTCCCCGACCATGTCGGGCGTCCACATGCTGCCGATGGTGCTCGGACTGCTGATCACCTCCACCGTGTCCGGCCAGATCGTCAGCCGTACCGGGCGCTGGAAGGTCTTCCCGATCGCGGGCACGGCCCTGACCGCGGTAGGGCTGCTGCTCCTGCACCAGTTGGAGCGCACCAGCTCCACCTGGGAGATGAGCGTCTACTTCTTCGTCTTCGGCGCCGGCCTCGGACTGGTCATGCAGGTGCTCGTCCTCGTCGTGCAGAACTCCGTCAGTTACGCCGACCTCGGCGTCGCCACCTCCGGCGCCACCTTCTTCCGCTCCATCGGCGCCTCCTTCGGCGTCGCCATCTTCGGCACGATCTTCACCAACCGGCTCGACGACAAGCTGGCCGGTGCGCTCAAGGGGATTCCGCTGCCGCCGGGGCTGGACACGAGCAAGCTCGAGGCCGACCCGCGCGCCATCGGCGCCCTCCCCGCCGCGCTGCGACCGCGCGTGCTCGACGCCTACGCCACCTCCATCACCGACGTCTTCCTGTACGCGGCGCCCGTGGTGCTGATCGCCTTCGTCGTGGCCTGGTTCCTCAAGGAGGACAAGCTGCGCGCCTCGGTGACGGCTCCCGATGTCACCGAGACCCTCGCCTCCAACCCCGTCCACCGCTCCTCACGGGAGGAGGTCGCCCGCGCCCTGACGACGCTCGGGACCCTCCAGGGCCGCAAGCACGTCTACGAGAAGATCACCGAGAAGGCAGGCTACGACCTGTTGCCCGCCGCCAGCTGGCTGCTGCTGCGGATCAACAAGTACGGCAGCGCGGACCCGGCCGTGCTCGCCGAGAGGACCATGGTGCCGCTGCGGGCCATCACGGACGCGGGCCGCCAGATCGAGGGGCGGGGGCTCGCCGTCCGTGACGGGCTGCCACTGGTCCTGACGGACAAGGGGCGCGAGAGCGCGCTGAAGCTGTCCGCCGCGCGGGAGGAGTCGCTCGCCGAGCTGCTCGGCGACTGGTGGACGGCGGACCGGCCGACCGACCTGTCCGAGCTGGTCGCCGAGATCAACTCGGAGCTCTGCGGTTCCGTCGACGAGGAGCCCTACGAGACCTTGCCCCGCCGGGACCACTCCGCCCGGTGAACCGCCGAGCCGGGTGAACCGTCGAGCCCGGTGAACCGCCGAGCCCGGTGAACCGCCGCGCCCGGTGAACGGTCAGGCCAGGCGCTTCTCGAACCAGTGCTCGGCATAGGGGCCGGTGCTGTACGCGGGTATCTCCGCGTACCCGTGGCGCGCGTACAACGCGCGGGCCTCCACCAGGTCGGAGCGGGTGTCCAGCCGGACCCGCTCGGCTCCCAGCGCGCGGCCCGCGTCCTCCAGGACCCGGAGCAGAGCGGCCCCGCCACCCGTACCGCGGGCGCGCGGGTCCACGTACACCCGGGTGAGCTCGGCGGTGACGGGGTCCAGGAGGCGTATCCCGCCGCAGGCGAGGGGGCGGCCGTCGAGTCTGCCGACCACGAACCGGCCCGTCGGCGCCGCGAGATCGTCGTCCGGGAAGTCCAGGAGGCCCTGGTCGATCTCGGCCTCGGTGACGGACCGCCGCCAGTACCGGCCGGCGACCTCCGCGTAGTACGCGCGGCGCAGCAGCGTGGCGTCCGGGGTGGTGAACGGCTCGGCGGTGACCTGCCAGGTCCCGCCCCGGGGCGGGGTGACGGGCGACACCGCGGGTGTGCGGGTGTGCGACGCCGTGGTCGTGGGTGCGGTCGTGGGGAGCGTCTCTCTGCTGGTCATGACGCCATTGTGGAGCGGCCCCCGCCCGCCCGCGCTGGAATATCCACAGGGCCGGGCCGATGATAGGAAAAGGGTCAAACCGTACGCACGAAGGGCGTGACCGTCATGTCGGAGCATCCTGACTGTGCCCTGATCCGCCGCGGCTACGAGGCATTCGGCCAGGGCGACATGGAGAAGCTGAGCACGATGATGACGGCCGACGTCATCCAGCACGTCCCCGGCAGCAGTCCGATCTCCGGGCACCACAAGGGGCGGGAAGCCGTCCTCGACCTCTACCGACGGATGGGCGAGGAGACGCACGGCACGATGCGGCTCCACTTGGACAGACTGCTCGCTGACGGCCGTGGCCACGTCATGAGTTTCCACACGACGCGCGCCGATCGCGGCGACCGCGGGATGGAGATCCACGAGGGCGTCTTCTTCACGATCGTCGGAGGGAAGATCAGCGACCTCGACGTCTGCATCGAGGACATCGACGAGATGGACGCCTTCTGGAGCTGAGCTCAGCTCAGCTGAGTTGGGCTGAGCTGAGTTGGGCTGAGTTGGGCTGGGCTGGGCCGGAGAGAACGGAGGAGGGGCCCGGAGCCTTGGCTCCGGGCCCCTCCGCCCGCGTCAGCCCTGCTTCGGCGCCGCCTGCTGCACGACCTCGAACGACCACACCGTAGAGCCCGTGGCAGCGGGCTTCGGCCGCTCCGCGCCGCCACCAGCACTGCCCGCGCCGCCACCCGCGCCACCCGCGCCGCCACCCTGGTGGGCCGCCTTCATGGGCCCCTCCATCCACGCCTGGAAGTCCTCCTCGGAACGCCACCGCGTGTACACGAGATACTGGTCGGTGCCCTCGACGGGCCGCAGCAGCTCGAACCATTCGAAGCCGTCCGAGTTCTCCACGGAGCCGGCGCGGGAGGCGAACCGCTGCTCCAGAACCTCTCGCTGTTCGTCCGGGACGGTGAGGGCGTTGATCTTCACGATGCTCATGCCCGCCATCCTAGGTATCGCGCGGGGGATATCGTCGTCCCGGTAAATGAAGCACGCGGGATGAAACGCAGTACGAAACGCGGCAGCCAGGCGAAGTCAGGGTTGCAGTCAACAGGGCGGGAGGCCGGCGAGGCGTGGCTAACGCGGCGGAGCACAGTGGTGCGAACGGACATGCCGGGGTCATAGGCGGTAGCGGCGGAAGACTCGGGGCGGCGCGCCTCATGCTGTGGGCGCTGGCCCTGCTGCTCGCCGTCAGGCAGGCCTCGGTCGTGCTGCGCGTGCCACCGGGCGAGTGGCTCAGCGGCTTCCACCTCCCGGGCAGCCTGCCGGGCTCGCTCTACACGAACGGCCAGTTCACCGGGACCCCCTTCGCGGGGCTGGTCCTCAAGCCGCTCCTGGGCCTCGCCGCGCCCTCGCTGGAGGTGGCCTGGACCTGCGTGACCCTGTTGCTCGTCGCCGCCGTCGGGCTGGTCGCCGCGCGCGCCCTGCCCGATCCCGTGCCCCGGCGCACGGCGCTGCTCGCCGCGCCCGTGCTGGTCGCGCTGATGATGGTCTCGCTGCCGGTCCGCGAGGCCGCGCTGCCCGGGCAGACCGCCGTGCTGCCGGTGCTGCTGGTGCTCCTCGCCGTGTTCCGGGTCCCGAGCGAGCGCCCCTCCGGGTTCCTGATCGGCCTGGCCGCGGCTCTCCAGCCCGCACTGCTGGTCTTCGCGCCGCTGCTGTGGATGTCCGGACGCAGGACCACCGCGCGCTCGGCGGCCCTGACCTTCGCCGGCGCCACCGCCCTGTCCTGGGCGGCCCTGCCCAGCGACTCGTGGACGTACTGGGTCCAGCACCTGGCCGGCACCGGCCTCGGTGGCGCACCCGACGGCCTCGCCAACCAGTCCGTGCACGGTGCCCTGCTGCGCCTGGGCCTCTCCGGCCCCGGTGAGATCCTCCTCTACGCGGCTCTCGCGGCCCCGATCCTCTGGATCGGCCTGCGCCGCGCCGCCCGCTACGCGCGCGACGGCCAGCTGCTGCTCGCCGTCGCGATCACCGGCTGCGTGGCCGTCGCCGTGTCCCCGACCGGCTGGCGCCACCAGCTGGTGTGGGTGCTGCTCGCGGTCGCGGGCAAGGTCGGCAAGCGGGCCGCCGACCGGCCGGTGTGGCCGGTGGCCGTGGTCCTCGCCATGACCCTGCCGAGCGACGTACTGCTGCCCAACCTGGTCGCGCTGGCCCCCGTACGGGACAACGTGCTGCTGCTCGCGGCCCTCGCGGCGGCCTGCGCGGTGCCGTTCCTGCCGCGCTCCTCCCCGTACTGGCGCGAGCCGGTGCCGACCGCCTACGGCCGGCCCGCGCCCGCGCGGTGGGCGCGGGTGCCGCTGCTGCCGTTCTGGCGGCGGGTGCTGTCGCGTCCGAACCTGTTGCTGGAACTGCTCCTGATACGGGTCGGATACTCGCTCTACTCGCACATCCGGGCCGCCGCCCCCACCAGTCGCACCCTCGCGGAGGGCAACGGCAGCCAGATCCACGGGATCGAGAAGGCGCTCGGCATCGACATCGAGTACGCGGTGAACCACGCGGTGGTGAACACGCCCTGGCTGGAGGCGTTCTTCAACTTCTACTACACCTCCTTCCACTTCGTGGTGCCGCTGGCGATACTCGCCGTCCTGTACTGGCGCCGCCCCAAGGACTACCGCTGGGCGCGGGCCTCGCTGGGCCTGGCCACCGTGCTGGCGCTCATAGGGTTCTGGCTGTATCCGCTGGCGCCACCGCGGCTGATGCCCGGGCTGGGTTTCGTGGATACCGTGCACGGGGTGCAGGATCTGGCGAACCCGAGCTACGGGGCCATGACCGCGATCTCCAACCAGTACGCGGCGATGCCCTCGCTGCACTTCGGGTGGTCGCTCTGGTGCGGGATCGTGATCGTGATGATCGCGCCGAAGCGGTGGCAGAAGCTGCTCGGGGCGCTGCATCCGACGATCACGGTGTGCGCGATCGTGGCGACCGCCAATCACTGGGTGCTCGACGCGGTCGGCGGCGCGGTCGTCGTGGGCGCCGGGTTCGGGCTCGTCTACGTGCTGTCCGGGCCTCGGGGGGATGCCGTGCCGGCGGGGGTTTCCGTGCCGCGGCCGCGGCGGCCCGAGCGGGTTGGGGCGGGGTCCGCGGGGTCCGCGGGGTCCGCGGAGCGGACTCGGGCCTAGCCGCCTGGGCGGCGACGACGGAGGGGTGCCGGGGCGGTGTAGCAGCCCGCCCCGGCACCCCTTCGCGATGGATCGCCGCGTGCTGTCAGGATCCGCCCGCGGGGTGGCTTCCGCCCCTGGGGGGGCGTGGGGTGGGGGACGGGGGGTGCGGGCCCGGGGGTGCGGGCCGCCCTGCGGGGCTGTCCCCTACCCGCCCTTCGCCCGTTCCCCGGGGCTGCGCCCCGGACCCGCTGCCGCGTGCGGTGCCCCGGACCTGCTGCGGGGCTGTGCCCCGGACCCGTTGCCGGGTGCGGTGCCGTTGCCGGGGGCCGGCCCCCGGACCCCCGCTCCTCCAACGCCGGAGGGGCTGGGATTGGCGCTGGGGTCGGTCCAGCGGGGTGGCCGGGCTATTCGGCCGGCAGGTTCGCCACCACCAGGGCTATCGCCGCCCGGGCCGTGTCGGCTTCGCCGAGGACGGTGGTTTGGCGGGGGCCGCGGACGCGGAAGCGGCCGTCGGGGAGGGGTTCCACGGCCGGGGCGGTCACGGCGAAGGGGTGGCCCGCGGAGGCGCTGAACCACAGGGTGAAGTGGCTGGTGTACGGGTAGAGCCGGCGTAGTTCCGGCTCCTCGCGGGCGGCCTCGATGAGGGCCAGTACGCCCTGGCTCATGGGCTCGGACCCATCGCCGAGATCGACCATCCGCTGCCACGTCGTGGGCAGCCGCTGCCAACGTCTCGCGCTGGGGTCATCGAGGTTCATCCGGGCAGTCTGGGGTCCGGTCCGCCGTCAGGGCAATGATCCCGGAGGTGGCGGGATGATAACGACCGGTGACTGGTGGGTAACAAGCGGCGGCCGGCAGGGGCGGCAGGGGCAGGGGCGGGGGCGGACGGCAGGGGCCGGGCGTGGGAGGTGGGGCCCCTGCCGTCCTGGATCACGGGTCGGGCGGCGACCGTCAGCCGTGGCTGACCCGGAGTTCCTTGATGCCGTTCAGCCAGGCCGCCCGCAGCCGGCGCGGCCCCTCGCCGACGAGGCGCAGGTCGGGCAGGGCGTCGGCCAGGGCGTTGAACATCAGGTCGATCTCCATGATGGCCAGCGACTTGCCGAGGCAGAAGTGCGGGCCGCCGCCGCCGAAGCCCAGGTGCGGGTTCGGGTCGCGGGTGATGTCGAAGAGGTCGGGGTCGGTGAAGACCTCGGGGTCGTGGTTGGCGGAGGAGTAGAACATGCCGACGCGGTCGCCCGCCTTGATCTTCTGCCCGCCCAGTTCGGTGTCCTGGGTGGCGGTGCGCTGGAAGGAGACGACGGGGGTGGCCCAGCGGACGATCTCCTCGGCGGCCGTCGAGGGCCGGGTCGCCTTGTACAGCTCCCACTGCTCGGGGTGGGTCAGGAAGGCGTGCATGCCGTGGCTGATGGCGTTGCGGGTGGTCTCGTTGCCCGCGACCGCCAGCAGGAGGACGAAGAAGCCGAACTCGTCGGAGCCCAGGTTGCCCTGGCCTTCGGCGGCCACGAGCTGCGTGACGATGTCCTTGGCCGGACATTCCTTGCGTTCCGCGGCCAGGTTCATCGAGTAGCCGATGATCTCCGCCGCCGCGTTGCCGCCGACCTCGGCGGTGATCGCGTACTCCGGGTCGTCGTACGCGATCATCTTGTTCGACCAGTCGAAGATCCGGGACCGGTCCTCCTGCGGTACGCCGATCAGCTCGGCGATGGCCTGCAGCGGGAGCTCGCACGCCACTTGGGTGACGAAGTCGAAGCTGCCGTCGGCCGAGGCTTCCAGGGCCTCCGCGACGATCTTGCGGGCCCGGTCGCGCAGGGCGTCCTCCAGCCCGCGGATGGCCCGCGGGGTGAAGCCGCGCTGGACGATCTGGCGTACGCGGGTGTGTTCCGGCGGATCCATGTTCAACATGATCAGCCGCTGGGCATCTATCGCATCACGCTGGATGTGCTCGTTGAAGCGGATGATCGCCGTGTTCGTGGTCGAGGAGAACAGCTCCGGGTGCGTGGAGATGTACTTGACGTCCGCGTGCCGGGTGACGGCCCAGTACCCCTCGTCGTCGAAGCCGGTGACGCCCCGCGGCTGCGGGCACCACCAGACGGGTGCGGTCTGCCGCAACTGCGCGAACTCGGGGTAGGGGACCCGGTCTTGGAGCACGTCCGGGTCGGTGGCGTCGAAGCCTTCGGGCAGCGCGGGGCAGGTCATCGGGCGACTCCAAAGTCTGACGGCCCATCAGAAGTTGGCTTGAAGGTAGTAACGAGTTCTAGAAGTGACAAGGGGCCCCGCGCCAACTGTTGCGTGTGGAATCCGTGTAAGCCGCGTGCAAGACCCTTGCGTACCGGGTGTTCTGGTCATAAGACTGCGGGGAGAACTAGAACGCGTACTAGTTCGGGTGGGGCGCCGGGACGGCCCGCCCGTCAGCTGAGGCGCGCTAGCCGATGCGCGCTGTGCGCTACGCAGGAGCAGGAGAGGACGAGCTCATGGCCGCGGAACCCGTCATCGTCGAAGCCGTACGCACCCCGATCGGCAAGCGCGGGGGCGCGCTCGCCAATCTTCACCCCGCCTACCTTCTCGGCGAGACCTACCGCGAGCTCCTCGCCCGCACCGGAATCCAGCCCGACTGCGTGGAGCAGATCGTCGGCGGCACCGTCACCCACGCCGGCGAGCAGTCGATGAACCCGGCCCGCAACGCCTGGCTGGCCATGGGCCTCCCGTACGAGACCGCCGCGACCACCGTGGACTGTCAGTGCGGCAGCTCCCAGCAGGCCAACCACATGGTCGCCAACATGATCTCCAGCGGTGTCATGGACATCGGCATCGCCTGCGGGGTCGAGGCCATGACCCGCGTCCCGCTCGGCTCCGGCTCCAAGCACGGCCCGGGCAAGCCGTTCCCGGACGAGTGGAACGTCGACCTCCCGAACCAGTTCGAGGCCGCCGAGCGCATCGCCCGCCGCCGGGGCCTGACCCGCGAGGACGTGGACCGCCTCGGCGTCCTGTCCCAGGAGCGGGCCGCCGCCGCGTGGGCCGAGGAGCGGTTCAAGCGGGAGACCTTCGCGGTGCAGGTGCCCACCACCGAGGCCGAGCAGGCCGCCGGTCAGGGCATGTGGCGGCTGGTCGACCGCGACGAGGGCCTGCGCGACACCTCCATGGAGGGCCTGGCCCGGCTGAAGCCGGTCATGCCGACCGCCGTGCACACCGCGGGGAACTCCTCGCAGATATCCGACGGCGCCGCCGCCGTGATGTGGGCCTCGCGCAAGATGGCCCGCGCGCTCAAGCTGCGGCCGCGCGCCCGGATCGTCGCCCAGACGCTGGTCGGCTCCGACCCGCACTTCCACCTGGACGGGCCGATCGACGCCACCCGGGCCGTGCTGGGCAAGGCCGGCATGTCCCTCAAGGACATCGACCTCGTCGAGATCAACGAGGCCTTCGCCTCCGTCGTCCTCAGCTGGGCCCAGGTCTTCGACCAGGACCTGGAGAAGGTCAACGTCAACGGCGGCGGCATCGCCATCGGTCACCCCGTCGGTGCGACGGGGGCCCGGCTGATCACCACCGCACTGCACGAGCTGGAGCGCCGGGACAAGGAGTTCGCGCTGATCACCATGTGCGCGGGCGGCGCACTGGCGACCGGCACCATCATCCAGCGGCTGTAGCGGGCACTGCTGCGCCGCCTTTGGACCCTGTGGGATGGGATCGCGAAGGCCCCGGAGGCCGGACCTGGGGAGGTCGGCCGCCGGGGCCTTCGCATGTGCCGCTCGTTCTGATGCGTCTGGTGCGTCTGGTGCGTCTGGTGCGCCTGCGTCTGGGGCGGCTGCTTCTGCTTCGTCTGCTGCCACTGGTGGTTTAGTACCAGTGGTGGTTCTGCCAGAAGGTCCAGGCGCCGGCGGGGCTGCCGTAGCGGGAGTTCATGTAGTCCAGGCCCCACTTGAT